>JAZRWX010000054.1:0-1426 GCA_045599905.1 Acutalibacteraceae bacterium | reverse complement strand
GACAAAAAGGTCAAGTTTCGCCGTTTCGACGTCCGTCAGTGTAAGCGAACCGAAGTCGTCCCAAAGAACGAACATTTTCCCTGTATTGATCAGGGTGTAGTCAATAGCCTTCAAGACGATATCGAAAAGCGTCTGTCCGTCTTCGACCATAGAAGGAATGGAATATCCCGTATTTGCCAGGGTTCCGACTTTTAGTTCGAAGTCTTCGGCGATCTGCTTCAATATTTCGTCGGCGCGCTTGCCGGTAAAGACATAGGTTTCCTTGTTTTTCTTCAAATACCAGGTCTGATCATACGCGACGATCTGAACCTGGTCTTTTTCGTTCTGGCTGATCTTTACAACATAGCCATAAAAAAGACCGGCGGAACCGTTTTTCAGACATAAGATTCCGCCGTGTGACCATTTTATATCATTGTGTGCAATAACGGTCAAGTCAAGGGAAGAAGGGGACCCGGACCGCTTTGTCGTCCATTTCGCCGACGTGATCAACGTCGTAATGTCATAGGCGTCGCCGTTGGCGTTATTCTGATACAGAATTGAAATACTCATTCTGGTATAACGAACACCTGTCCAGGGTAGATCAGATTCGGGTTCTTTCCGATCGTCCCTTTATTGGCGTTATATATTTTCGTGTAGTCGCTCCCGTTGCCATAGAATTTCTTTGCGATATTCCACAGGCAGTCCCCAGACTTCACGGTGTAGGTTTTTTCTTTCTTTTCCGGTGTTCCGGAACGTTCAGGTTCTTTCGCTTTTGCCGGTTCTTCCTTCTTTTCGGGAAGGACGATCCGTTTCGGCGAAACGTCTTTCCACTCATACAGTTTGATCGTGTAATAAAGATCGCCCAGTTCCCCGGCGCGTTCTTCGTATTCGAACGATTCAACGCCCATACGAATATTGACGTCAAGGTCTGTTCCGGTGATAAGGAACCGGACAGGGGTTTCTTTGTCCCTGGCTTTTTGTATTGCCTTTACGATTTCAACAGGCGTCTTGATCTGCCCGACAGTATATGGCGCCTTTGAAGAGGGAAGAAAACTTTCCCAGGAAAGAACCCGAAGGCCTTTCTTCCGAAGAAGTAAGACTTCGCCCAGTTGAAGAACTGTGGTTCGTTCGTTCTTTCCGGGCGAAGAAACATTCAATTTTGCCGGAAGGACAGGAATATTGATTTCCTGTCCCCCGACGATAAGTGTCATACGGTATTCGCTCATTAGTTATACACCCCTTCCGCCGCCGCTTCGAATTCGGTTTCCAGTTTCCTTTCGATCTTTTCGACCACTTCGTCGACGTCGACTTTTTCGCTGATCTGCGCGTCGACTGCAACGGTAGGCGTCAAAGTAACGAAGTTCTGGACATATCGCATTTCGGCAACGT
This sequence comes from Acutalibacteraceae bacterium, assembly GCA_045599905.1. Classification (GTDB taxonomy): domain Bacteria; phylum Bacillota; class Clostridia; order Oscillospirales; family Acutalibacteraceae; genus UBA737. Next base: position 58 of record JAZRWX010000054.1, on the reverse strand, counting down.
CACGAAGGAATTTCAGGTCTTCGTCAGCGATATTGACGTCGCTTTCGATTGATCCGAC
>JAZRWX010000053.1:0-11194 GCA_045599905.1 Acutalibacteraceae bacterium | reverse complement strand
CGGCGGCTCGCTGAACGATGCCGTGAACGAAGGTGTCCGCCGCGGATATACCGAAGGTTTTCTGCGCAAATCGGTGGTGGGTGATCCGCTGGAACGGATCAACACCGGCGACAATACACCTGCCGTTATCCATACCGAGATCGTAGACGGCGACCGTGTGACCGTGACCGTGACCGCAAAAGGATTCGGCAGTGAAAACACCAGCCGGATCTTTATGCTGAAACCGGCCGACGGTGAAGAGGGTGTCAAAAACGCCGTGATAACGGCGGTCAAAGACGCCGGTGCGAACGCCTGTCCGCCCATGGTGATCGGGGTCGGTGTCGGCGGCAACTTTGAAAAATGCGCCATTCTGGCGAAACGGGCATTGACCAGGCCCGTCGGCACGTTTTCGCCACTGCCGCACATTGCCGGAATAGAACGCGAACTGCTGGAAAAAATCAACGGATTGAACATCGGCCCGGCAGGACTCGGCGGAAACAGCACCGCCCTTGCCGTACAGATCGAGACCTACCCCACCCACATAGCGGGACTGCCGGTCGCGGTCAACATCTGCTGTCACGTGAACCGTCACAAAACGGTCGTACTGTAAGGAGAAAGACCATGCGTGAAAAGATACTTTTATTACCGCTGGACCGTGCCGAAACAGACCGGCTTCGCGCCGGTGATAAAGTCCTGCTGAACGGCGAACTGCTGGTAGCGCGTGACGCCGCGCACAAGCGGTTGTTTGAAGCCGTACGGGATGGGAAACCGCTGCCTGTGGAACTGAAAAACGAAACGGTTTATTACATGGGTCCTTCCCCTGCACGGGAAGGCAGGGTTATCGGCTCGGCAGGGCCGACCACGGCGACCAGAATGGACAAATACACCCCCGCCCTGCTGGAACTGGGGTTGAGCGGCATGATCGGAAAAGGCAGAAGGTCGCCGGAAGTGATCACGGCCATAAAAAAACACCACGCCGTTTATTTTGCCGCGATCGGCGGATGCGGCGCACTGCTTTCCAAATGCATTACCGCTTCGGAAGTGATCTGTTATGAAGACCTCGGCACAGAGGCCGTCCGGCGGATCACCGTGCGTGATTTCCCCTGCATCGTAGCCATTGACAGCATGGGCAACAACTTATATGAAAGAACCTGAACGGTTATTTGTTTTTTGAGGAAAAGTCATGTATAAATTATATATCGTGGAGGATGACAACGGGATCGCGCAGGCGGTCAGCGATATGGCATCGACCTGGGGACTGGAAATCAGGGTGTGCGAAAACTTCCGCGGCGTGATCGACGAATTCATCGCTTTTCAGCCGCATATCGTTCTGCTGGATATCGGTCTGCCGGTCGCGGGCGGCTTTCACTGGTGCGCCGAACTGCGGAAAATCTCCAAAGTACCTATTATTTTCATTTCCTCCGCTTCGGACAATATGAACATCGTTATGGCCATGAACATGGGCGCGGATGATTTTATCGCCAAACCGTTTGACGGGAACGTTCTGATGGCGAAAGTGCAGGCATTGCTTCGCCGGAGTTATGACTTTGCCGCCTCGTCCCCCGTGCTTTCCCACCGCGGCGCCTTTCTGAATACCGGCGACAATACCCTGACCTATAATGAGCAAAAACTGGATCTGAGCAAAAACGAATACCGTATTCTGCTTTGCCTGATGGAAAACAAGAGTAAGGTCGTCAGCCGTGAAAAACTGATGGAACGGCTTTGGGAAACCGACTGTTTTGTGGATGAAAACACCCTGACGGTCAATATGGGACGACTGCGCAAAAAACTGGACGGGATCGGATTGCAGAACTTTATCGTCACCAAATTCGGCGTGGGCTATCTTTTGGAGTAATATCATGAAACTGTTGATGCGATATTTGAAAAGCAAGTGGAAGATCATCACGCTGTATCTGATATGTACCGCAATATTTTTCATTTCTTTCCGCTTCTACCGTCTGCCGCTCAACGCGGTGCTTTATCCGTGCGTACTGTGCTTTATATGCTGTGTGTTCTACCTGATCACGGATTTTTTCGCGGTAAGGCGAAGACATCGCCGGCTGACGGGACTCCGTCAGCGTTCGCTGGGGCTGATCGAAACATTGGCACAGACACACGATATCGAGCAGGAGGATTACGAACGGCTGGTGGACGATATTCAGCGGCAGGTCCGCGAAATGCAGGCCGAAAACGACCGCAAATACCACGATATGGTCGACTATTACACCGTCTGGGCACATCAGATCAAAACGCCGATCGCCTCCATGAAACTGGCACTGCAAAACGAGGATTCCGGTCTTGCGCGTCAACTTTCCGCCGATCTGTTCCGCACCTGCCAGTACGTGGATATGGTGCTGGCGTTCCTGCGGTTGGATTCCGACAGTACCGATTATATATTCCGGGAATATGAACTGGACGGGATCGTACGGTCGTGCGTGCGTAAATTCGCCCCGGAATTTATCGGGCGGAAACTTTCACTGGATCTCGCGCCGCTGCCGCAGCGCATCGTCACCGATGAAAAATGGCTCTCGTTCGTGATCGAACAAATACTTTCCAACGCGCTGAAATACACCAAAAAAGGAACGATCCGCATCTACGCAGAAGGCGAAACGCTGGTGATCGCCGACAGCGGGATCGGCATTGCGACGGACGACCTGCCGCGCGTTTTTGAAAAAGGATATACCGGATATAACGGGCGTTCCGACAAAAGTGCCAGCGGTTTGGGATTATACCTTTGCCGCAGGGTCTGCGACCGTTTAGGTATTGAGCTGTCCATCCGTTCGGTCGTCAACGAGGGAACGGCCGTATCGCTGGATCTTTCACAGAAAAAAACAAAAGCTGAATAAAAACTAACAAAACTGTAAGGTTTGAAACGGGAAATGTAAGCCGATAAAATGGAAATACATTTCCCGTTGTTCTATAATGGCATTGTCATTTGACAGGAGGGATAACAATGTCAATACTCAATGTGACCAATCTGAAAAAGACCTACACGACCCGTTTCGGCGGGCACAAGGTCGAAGCACTGAAAAACGTCAGTTTTTCGGTGGAAAGCGGCGAATTCGTCGCCATTATGGGAGAATCCGGCTCCGGTAAGACCACCCTGCTGAATATTCTGGCGGCGCTGGACCGACCGACCGCCGGCAGTGTTTTGCTGGACGGAAAGGATTTTTCCAAAATCAAGGAATCCCGGGTCGCCGCGTTCCGCCGTGACCATCTGGGATTTGTCTTTCAGGAATTCAATCTGCTGGACACCTTTACTTTGGAAGATAATATTTATCTTCCGCTGGTACTGGCCGGAAAGTCCTACACCGAAATGAAACAGCGGCTGACCCCCATTGCCGAACGGCTCGGCATTTCCGGACTGCTAAAAAAGTACCCGTATGAGGTTTCGGGCGGTCAGAAACAGCGTGCCGCCGTGGCGCGTGCCATGATCACCGAACCGCGGATCATTCTTGCCGACGAACCGACCGGCGCGCTGGACTCGAAAGCATCGGACGAACTGCTGCGCCTTTTTGCCGACGTCAACCGGTCGGGACAGACCGTGCTGATGGTCACCCACTCGGTCAAAGCAGCATCGGTCGCGTCCCGGGTGTTATTCATCAAAGACGGCGAGGTGTTCCACCAGATCTACCGCGGTGACGACACGAACGAGCAGTTGTACCAGAAAATTTCGGATACGCTGACCATGTTGCAGGCGGGCGGTGACGTACGATGAAAAAGCTCTTTTTCCCGCGTCTTGCCTGGTCGGGCATCCGCAAAAACCGCAAACTGTACCTGCCCTATCTGCTCAGTTGCATCGGCATGGTGATGATGTACTATTTTCTGCAATTCATCGCCTGCTCGCCCCTGCTGACCCAAATGCGCGGCGGCAGCAGTCTCGGTCTTATCCTTTCGCTCGGTCAGTACGTCATTGCCGTATTCGCGCTGATCTTTCTGTTTTATACCAACTCTTTTTTGGTGCGACGCCGTTACAAGGAATTCGGACTGTATAATATTCTCGGCATGGGAAAGAACGGCATCGCACGGGTGGTATTATGGGAATCACTCATTGTTTCCGGCATTTCGCTGACCGGGGGGATCTTCCTCGGTATTGCCTTTTCCAAACTAGCGGAACTGGGATTGCGAAACGCCATTCGATACGATATTGACTACCGGATCACCGTACCGTTCGAAGCCGTATGGATAACTTTTCTGATATTTGCCGCCATTTTTGCCCTTATTACGGTAAAATCCCTGATACAGATCCGCCGGTGCGATCCGCTGGAACTGCTGAAAAGCGAATCCGCCGGCGAAAAAGCACCCAAAGCCAACTGGATTTTCGCGGTGATCGGTGTGTTGCTGCTGGGCGGCGCCTATACCATTTCGGTCGTTATCAAAAATCCTTTATCGGCGCTGACGCTGTTTTTCGTTGCCGTGATCATGGTAATTATCGCGACCTATCTTTTGTTTATGTCCGGCTCGGTCGCGCTGTGCAAACTGTTACAGAAAAACAAAAAATACTATTATAAAAAACAGCATTTCGTTTCGGTATCGTCCATGATGTTCCGCATGAAACGAAACGGCGCGGGGCTTGCGTCTATCTGCATTCTTTCGACCATGGTACTGGTCATGATTTCCTCGACTTCCAGTTTGTTTTTCGGTGAAAACAACGCGCTGAAAGAACGTTTCCCGGTAGAAACCGAATTTTCCGTCGAAGTCCATGACCCGAAAAATTACACCGCCGAAACTGCCGAATTACTGAAAAAGAATTATGAAAAGATCTTTGCCGAACATCACTTCACGCCGAAAAACGTGACCGAATATCGCTACGCGGCCATTGCCGGTATGCTGAAAGACGGCGTAATCGATCCGAACCCGACCGAAACCTTTAATGCCGATTACGATCAGGTATACGCGACCTATTTTGTGACGCTGAACGATTACAACCGGATCTTGAAAACCCACTATTCCTTGAGCGACGGTGAAATTTTACTGTATCAGGCACGGTGTAATTTCAAACCGTCAGTGTTGAAGATCGCCGATCTGGAACTGAATATCGCACAGCGGGTCGACCGATTCATTGATATCCATGACGCCAACAATTCCTTCTATCCGACCCTGATGGCGGTCGTCAACGATTTTGACGAGCTGGAACCGCTGAACAAACTGACCGACTCGTACGATCAGTTCATGCTTACCAGGCGCTGTTACTACGGTTTTGACGGAAACGGAAATGATGACGATACCGTTGCGGTATACAACGCTATCCAGACCGACTTCACCCAATGGGAATTCCTGTATACCGAAGACGGCGGTTGCAGTTATTTTTGCAGTTGTCTGCCGGCGGAACGGGACGATTTTTTCACCACGTTCGGCGGATTGTTCTTTGTCGGTATTATACTGTCGGCCGTCTTTATCTTTGCCGCGGCGATGATCATTTACTACAAGCAGATCTCCGAAGGATATGAGGATCGCGGCAGATTTACGATCATGCAGAAGGTCGGTATGACCCGGAAAGACATCAAAAAAAGCATCAATTCCCAGGTCCTGACCGTTTTCTTCGCGCCGCTGTTTTTTGCCGGAATGCATTTGGCGTTTGCGTTCCCGCTGGTCTGGAAAATGCTTCAACTCTTCCATTTGAACAACATCAAAGCCGTTATTCTCGTCACCGTGGAAGCGTTTATCTGTTTTTCCGTGCTTTACGCACTGCTTTATAAGATCACCGCGAAAGCATATTTCAATATCGTTTCATCAAAGCAGGAATAGTTCCCCTGCCGAAACAGACGTCACCCGTTCGCGGGCGGCGTCTGTTTTTTATATAGCGAAAAACTATTGCCAATGGTTGAATTTTATGATATTATCTATATAATAGGAGTAATATTACATTGATTAGGAGATATGTTCCATGAAACTGTCTGAAATTCTGAACCGTGACACGTTATCACTTTCATTTGAGGTCTTTCCGCCGAAAACCGATACCGCCTTTGAAAGTGTCCGTCTTGCCACCGAAGAAATCGCCAAATTAAACCCCTCTTTCATGAGTGTGACCTACGGTGCAGGCGGCGGCACCAGCCAATATACGCTGGACATCGCGAAAAATATCAAAGACCGCTATAACGTGCCGACGCTGGCGCATCTGACCTGCGTTTCCTCGACCAGGGAAACGGTTCGCGAACGCATCCGTGATATGAAAAAAGCCGGCATTGAAAACGTCATGGCTTTGCGGGGCGATCTGACCCCGGAGTTGAAAGAAAAAGGGCTGTCCGGCGCGGACTACTGCTACGCGACCGACCTGATCCGCGACATTAAGGAAAGCGGCGCGGATTTCTGCATCGGCGGGGCCTGCTACCCGGAAATCCATCCCGAAAGCCGGACGCAGGCGGAAGACATCGCGCACCTGAAAGAAAAGGTGGACGCCGGATGCGATTTTCTGACCACCCAGATGTTTTTTGACAATAATCTTTTGTATAAATTCCTTTACAAGATCCGTGAAGCCGGTATCACCGTACCGGTCATCCCCGGCATTATGCCTATTACCAACGCCAACCAGATCAAGCGCGCGAGAGAACTTTCGGGTTCGTTTATGCCCCAGCGGTTTTTAAGTCTGGTCGATCGGTTCGGTTCCTCGCCCGATGCCATGAAACAGGCCGGTATCGTCTACGCGACCGATCAGATCATTGATTTGTTTGCCAACGGCATTCACAACGTCCACGTTTATTCGATGAATAATCCGGACGTTGCCGCTAAGATCAAAGCAAATCTTTCGGATATTTTAGACTGATGGAAAACTGTATTTACAACGAACGTTTTTCGGAACTGCCGCCCGTTGACCGCGGCGAAGTGCTTCGATACGCCCGAATGCGTACCCCGACCGCGGAGGTTTCCGCCCTGTTGGACGAGGTGCTGGGCGAAGTCCTGCCGATCGTGGAAGGCAAGGTCTGCTACCGGGTCCTGCCCGTGAGTAAGACCGACGGCGGCATTACGCTCGGCCCGGCCGACGTTTCTTCCGAAAATCTGAAAACCGCGCTGGGCGACTGCCCGTTTGCCGTACTGTTCGCGGCGACCATCGGTTTCGGGACCGATCGGCTGATCACAAAATACAACCGTCTTTCCCCTGCCAAGGCACTGCTGATCGAAGCGGTCGGCAATGAACGGGTCGAGGCGGTATGCGATTTATTTCAAAGCAAATTTGCGGATGCGCGTCCGCGGTTCAGCCCGGGCTACGGCGATTTACCGCTTGATTTCCAGCGGCAGGTATTCGCCCTGCTGGAATGTCCGAAAAATATCGGCGTGACGCTGAACGACAGTCTGCTGATGACGCCGGTCAAATCGGTCACGGCGCTGTTCGGCATCCGTGAATGGGAATAATACATTTTGGAGTACGTTTATGAAGATCACAGAATATATCAGACAAAACCGACTGTTTCTGGACGGCGGTATGGGAACGCTTTTACAGGCAAACGGCATGAAAGCCGGCGAACTGCCCGAAAGGCTGAATCTTACCCGTCCCGAACTGATCGAGCAGATCCACCGCGCCTATTACGATGCCGGCAGTAACGTTGTTTCCACCAATACGTTCGGCGCGAACCGACTGAAATTTTCCGAAGACGAACTGGAAAATATCGTCCGTGCCGCCGTGGAAAACGCGCACCGCGCACAGCAGTCTTCGACCGCGCCCGGTGAAAAATGGGTCGCGCTGGATATCGGCCCGTCCGGCAGAATGCTGGCGCCTTACGGGGATTTTGACTTTGAGGAAGCCGTATCGCTTTTCAAAGAAACCGTCCGTTTGGGTGTGAAATACGGGGTCGATCTGATCTTCATCGAAACCATGAACGACAGTTACGAAACCAAAGCCGCGCTGTTGGCGGCAAAGGAAACGTGCGATCTGCCGGTGTTTGTTTCCAACGCTTACGGTGAAGACGGAAAACTGATGACCGGGGCCGATCCCGCCGCCATGGTCGCCATGCTGGAAGGCATGGGCGCGGATGCGATCGGACTGAACTGCTCGTTAGGGCCGAAAGCACTTGGCAAAGTTGCCGGGGAATATCTGCGCTATGCCTCTGTTCCCGTCATTCTGAAACCGAACGCCGGTCTACCGAAGGTCGAAAACGGAAAAACCGTTTATGACGTTTCCCCCGAAAAATTTGCCTGGGACGTTGTCGAATCCCTGCAAAAAGGGGTACGGATCGCCGGCGGATGCTGCGGCACCACGCCCGATTACATCCGGGCGCTGACCAAACGGGCGGACGGTTTGGAAACCGTGGCACTTCCCGAAACAAAACGCACCTGCGTTTCTTCCTACACACACGCCGTATTTTTCGAAGACCGTCCCATACTGATCGGTGAACGCATCAACCCGACCGGCAAAAAGCGCTTCAAAGAAGCCCTGCGGAACAGTGAAACCGATTATATCCTCAAAGAAGGGATCGCCCAGCAGGAAAAGGGCGTGGATATATTGGACGTCAACGTCGGTCTGCCCGAGATCGACGAGGTCGAAACCCTGACGCATACCGTTCGGGAGTTACAGGCGGTCACCGATCTGCCGCTGCAAATCGATTCTTCCGATCCGGCGGCGCTGGAATCGGCTTTGCGCCGTTACAACGGAAAAGCCATGATCAATTCGGTCAACGGCAAACGCGAAAGCATGGAAAGTGTCTTCCCGCTTGCTGCCAAATACGGCGGATTGATCGTCGCGCTGACGCTGGACGAAAACGGGATCCCCGACACCGCCGACGGACGGGTCGCCATTGCGAAAAAAATTCTGGAAACCGCGAAAACCTACGGAATCGATCCAAAGGATCTGATCTTCGATCCGCTTGCCATGACCGTCAGCGCCGATAAAAACGCCGCCAAAGAAACCCTGCAAGCCGTCCGGCGCATTAAAACCGAACTGGGTTGTCACGTTTCGCTCGGTGTTTCCAACGTATCGTTCGGTCTGCCGCGGCGGGATATTGTCAACGGCACGTTTCTGACCATGGCCATGACACTGGGACTTTCCGCCGCCATTATCAATCCGTATTCGGATGAGATCATGAAAGCGTTTTACAGTTTTAACGCTTTAAGCGGATGGGACGACAACTGCGGTGCATATATTGATTTTGCCGCTTCCCTGCCCCAATCGGCCGACGGCACCGTCGTGACCGTGACGGCAAAGCCGGACGAAGCCGACGGACGCCCCGATTTACAGCGTGCCATCATAAAGGGATTAAAAGACATGGCCGCCGCAGTGACCGACCGGTTACTGCAAACGACGGCACCGCTGGATCTCGTTCAGAACGAGATCATTCCCGCGCTGGATACGGTCGGCATCGGTTTTGAAAAGAAAACCGTTTATCTGCCCCAACTGCTGATGAGTGCCGAAGCCGCGAAAAGCGCCTTTGAACAGATCAAAACCACCCTGCCGCAAAGCAACGCCGGCGGTAAATGCACCGTTATTCTCGCGACCGTTCAGGGGGATATCCACGATATCGGGAAAAATATCGTCCGCTTGTTGCTTGAAAATTACGGATTCAACGTAGTCGACCTCGGAAAAGACGTTTTGCCGCAGACCGTTGTGGACGAAACGCTCCGTCTGAACGCGCCGCTGGTCGGATTAAGCGCACTGATGACGACCACCGTACCCGCCATGGAAAAAACCGTGGCGGAACTTCACGAAAAAGCACCTTTCTGCAAAGTTGTGGTCGGCGGCGCGGTATTGACCGAAGAATACGCCGCGGCGATCCATGCCGATAAATACGCCAAAGACGCCATGGAAACGGTGCGCTACGCCGAAGAGATCAACAAACTTTTATAAAGGAAGTCCTGTTATGAAAACTTTGTTCCCGGAAATCAAGAAAAAACTCGGTTTCGGATTTATGCGGCTGCCCCTGCAAGGCGACGAAGTCGACCTTGAAGAAACCAAAAAAATGGTCGATGCGTTTATGGCAGGCGGATTCAATTACTTTGATACCGCGCACGGCTACTTACAGGGCAAAAGCGAACCCGCCATCAAAACCTGCCTGACCGACCGCTATCCGCGTGAAAGTTTTGTACTGACCAGCAAACTGTCCAATCCGTTCTTTTCTTCGACCGAAGAGATCCGTCCTTTGTTCGAGCGGCAGTTGGCGGATTGCGGCGTGGATTATTTTGATTTTTATCTGATGCACGCGCAGGACAAAGGTCTGTTTGAACGGTATAAAAAACTGCGTGCCTATGAAACGGCGCTGGAATTTCTGAAAGAGGGAAAGATCCGTCATTTCGGCATTTCATTTCACGATAAAGCCGAAGTGCTGGAACAGATTCTGACCGAATATCCGCAGATCGAAGTCGTTCAGATCCAGTTGAATTATATCGACTACGGCGATCCGGCGGTAGACAGCAAGCGGGTTTACGAAGTCTGCGAAAAATTCGGCAAGCCGGTCATCGTAATGGAACCGGTCAAAGGCGGCTGTTTAGTGAATCTGCCGCCTGCCGCGCAGGAAACCTTTGACGCGCTGAACGGCGGAAGCGCCGCGTCCTACGCCATCCGCTTTGCTGCCGGTTTTGAAAACGTTTTCATGGTCCTTTCGGGCATGGGAAATATAGATATGATCCGGGACAACACCGCCGCGATGCGATCGTTCCGTCCGCTTGACGAGCGGGAACAAGACGCGATCCATACCGTCCGTTCCATACTGAAAAAGCAAAATCAGATCGCCTGCACCGCCTGCCGTTACTGCGTGGACGGATGCCCCCAAAAAATACTGATCCCCGATCTGTTTGCCTGCCTGAACGCTAAAAAAACCTACAATAACTGGAATTCATCCTATTATTACAATATCCACACAAAAAACCGTGGTGCGGCAAAGGATTGCATCGGATGCGGAAAATGTGAGGCGATCTGCCCGCAGCATCTGCCCATCCGCGATCTGCTGAAAACGATTTCGGCGGAATTTGACCCCCACAAACCGGAAAACGGTGACTGACTTATGAGTGATTTACAAAAAGCCACTGCCCTGCTGAAAGACGGGATCACCTGCGCGGCGGTGCGGGGCGAAAGTGTTTATACTTCCACCGCCACCGGCATTTCGCCGATGCTGGATTTTTTGAAAAACGGTATTGATCTGCGCGGCTATTCGGTGGCGGATAAAATCGTCGGGAAAGCGGCGGCTCTGCTGTTTATCAAAGCGGAAATACAATCGGTCTATGCCGAAGTTTTAAGCATTCCGGCGCAGGAAATACTGGATCGATACGATATTCCCGTCCGCTTTGAAAC
>JAZRWX010000052.1:0-3940 GCA_045599905.1 Acutalibacteraceae bacterium | reverse complement strand
GATATGCAGATCGACACCAAAGTCGGCATCGGAACCACCATTACAATGCGTATTTTTTTGGCGTGAAAGCAGGTGAGGACAATGGATACTTATGAGCATTCGGTTTTACTGGATAGGGATAAGTGCGCCGGTTGTACGACCTGCCTGCACCATTGTCCGACCGAGGCGATCCGTATTCGAGATGGGCACGCGGTGATCAATCAGGAACGTTGTATCGATTGCGGCGAGTGTATCCGGGTATGTCCCCATAAGGCAAAAAAGGCGGTCAGCAGCAAGCTGGAAGCCATGCAAAAATTCAAGTATAAAATCGCCCTTCCGGCACCGTCGTTATATGCCCAGTTCGCCAATATGGATGATATCGATTACGTGCTGGACGGATTGTTGAAAATCGGATTCGACGATGTTTTCGAGGTTTCAAAAGCCGCGGAACTGGTAACGGCGTATACCCGTTTGTATTTGAAGACGGACGGTATCAGAACGCCGGTCATCAGCTCGGCCTGCCCGGTCGTTGTACGCTTGATCGGTCTGCGCTTCCCCTCGCTGAATGAGCATATTCTGCACATTCTTCCGCCGATGGAGGTCGCCGCGCGGCTGGCGCGTGAACGGGCGAAAGAAAAACATCCCGAATTGGAAGATTCACAGATCGGCGTCTGTTTTATTTCTCCCTGCCCCGCGAAGGTCAGCTATGTGAAAAACGGATTTGCCGAATATAAAAGCCAGATCGACGAGGTTGTTGCCATCAGCGATATTTATTTCCAGCTGATCAACGCCATGAAAAAAGGCGATCTGACCGATTCGCTTTCGGAATCCGGTATGATCGGTATCGGATGGGCAAGCAGCGGCGGCGAAGCGACCGCCATCTTCAATGAGGATTACCTTGCGGCGGACGGCATCGAAAATGTCATCCGTGTGCTGGATCAGATCGAAAACGGCGATATTCCGCCGTTGAAATTCATTGAACTCAACGCTTGCCCGGGCGGCTGTGTCGGCGGCGTGCTGACGGTGCAAAATCCTTTTATCGCAAAGGCCCGACTGCAAACGCTGCGCCGGTATCTGCCGGTTTCCCGGAATTTTTTGAGTGACGACAAGGCCAACTACATTCCGGAAAATTATTTCTTTGATTCATTACCTACCTATCAACCCATCAGCCGGCTGAGCGACAGCATGGCCGAGTCGATGCGGATGATGGCGGATATTCAAAAACTGCGGGCGCAGCTGCCGGGCATTGATTGCGGTGCCTGCGGCGCACCGAACTGCCGTGCTTTTGCGGAGGATATCGTCCGCAAGATCAACTGCGGTGAGTGCCCCTTGAAAAAACAGGATCGGGAGGCGTCGGAATGACGGTCGAAGCTTTATTGCAGCACGGTTTCAGCACCGTGACCTTACCGCAGCCCCAACGGGAAATCGCCGGTGCCTACGCGGGCGATCTGCTCAGCTGGGTCATGGGTCGTGCCGCGGCGGATAACGCCTGGGTGACCATCATGTCCAACGTCAACGTGATCGCTGTAGCGTCTTTGGCGGACGTTTCCTGTGTAATCCTATGCGAAGGGGTCACCCTGCCGGAAGACGTCCGGCAGACGGCCGAACAAAAAGAAATCAACGTGCTGTCAACGGAACTGCCGTCCTATGAAACGGCGGTGCTGCTTTCACAACTGATATGACGCGCTATACGTATGATCTGCACGTTCATTCCTGCTTATCCCCCTGTGCGGATAATGATAATACGCCCAACAACCTGGCCGGCATGGCCACGCTGAACGGGATCGGTATCATGGCTTTGACGGATCATAATTCCTGCAAAAACTGTCCGGCGTTTTTTGCCGCGGCAAAGCGCTACGGCATCGTACCCGTTCCGGGAATGGAACTGACCACTGCCGAGGATGTCCACGTGATCTGCCTGTTTGAAACGCTGGAAAACGCGATGGCGTTTGACGCATTGGTCGACGAGCGGCGTATCCGCATTGCCAACCGGAAAGAAATTTTCGGAGAGCAGCTGATTCTGGACGGTGAAGATCAAGTCATCGGCGAAGAAACGGATCTGCTGCCGAACGCAACGCAGATTTCCTTGCAGGAGGTTCCGTCCCTGACCGGCCCGCTGGGCGGTGTGTGCTATCCGGCGCATATCGACCGACCGGCAAACGGTATTATCGCCACGCTTGGTATTTTTCCGACGGTGCCGGATTTTTCCTGTGCCGAGCTGAACGAGGCGGAAAACCGGGATTCCTACGTGCGGCAGTACGGTTTGGAACAGAAAAGGATCATTGTCAGTTCGGACGCGCATTACCTGACCGATCTGCGGGAGGAAAACGCTTCCGTTCTGCTGGATGATGAACCGTACAGCAGTGCTTTGGTACGGAAACGCTTGTTGGAATGGCTTCGGGGGGACACATGAAAGAATTATCGCTTAATCTGTTAGACGCTGCTGAAAATTCGGTAAAGGCCGGTGCCACACTGACCGAACTGCTGTTGACCGAAGAACAAAACCGTCTGATTATGACCATTCGGGACGACGGGTGCGGAATGTCGGCGGAAATCATCGAAAAGGTGACCGATCCGTTTTACACCACCCGAACGACCCGTGAAGTCGGGCTGGGCGTTCCGTTTTTGAAAATGGAAGCCGAACAGACCGGCGGATCGCTGACCATCACTTCGACCGAAAGTTCGGTCGATCCGGTGTGCCACGGTACGACAATGACCGCGGTTTTCTATACCGATCATGTTGATTTCATCCCGTTAGGCGATGTGGTATCAACGATGACTACACTGATCCAGGGCCATCCGGATACGGATTTCCTCTTTACGCATAAAACCGAAAAAGGGGAGGTCGGGCTGGATACTCGGGAACTGCGGCAGGTACTGGGGGAGGACGTTCCCCTCGGTGAATATGAGGTTATCAAGTGGATCGAAGCGTACTTGAAAGAACAGTACGACGATTTACAGGATATATAATTCAGTACATTAAGGAAAGGAAGATATATAATGAAATCATTGGCTGAATTGCAAGCAATCAAAGACAAAATGAAGGACAAGGTCATTTTGCGTGAGGGTGCGGAAGGAATTCGTGTCGTTGTCGGTATGGCAACCAGCGGTATCGCCGCCGGTGCCCGTCCGGTCCTGAATGCCTTTGTTGAGGGTGTCAACAAAGCAAACCTTTCGGACAAAATCACCGTTTCCCAGACCGGCTGTATCGGCATCTGCCAGTATGAACCGGTTGTTGAAGTGTTCGAATCCGGCAAGGATAAGGTCACTTATGTCAAAATGACTGCTGAAAAAGCACAGGAAGTCGTTGAAAAGCATCTCAAAGGTGGCAAGGTCGTGACCGAGTACACGATCGGCGCTTACGATGCATAATTGGAGGTATAGTTTATGATTCGTGCACATGTACTTATCTGCGGCGGTACCGGTTGTACGTCCTCGGGCAGTAAGGCTATTCAGACAGCCTTTGCCGAACAAATCGAGGCTAACGGTCTTTCGGAAGAAATCAAGATCGTTCAAACCGGTTGCTTCGGACTCTGCGCTTTGGGTCCGGTCGTTATCGTCTATCCGGACGGTACGTTTTACAGCCGTGTGACGCCGGAAGACGTCAAGGAAATCGTTGAAGAACACCTGCTCAAAGGCCGTATCGTCGAGCGCCTGCGTTATGACGACGCCGGTGCTGCCGTTCCGGATGAACTGGGCAATATCGGTTTGAATGATACCGCGTTTTACAAGACACAGAACCGTGTCGTTCTGCGTAACTGCGGTGTTATCGATCCGGAAAACATCGATGAATATATCGCCATGGACGGTTATGCCGCTCTCGGTAAAGTTTTGACCGAAATGACGCCGGAAGACGTTATCAAGACCGTTACCGATTCGGGTCTGCGCGGTCGTGGCGGCGGCGGATTCCCGACCGGCCGCAAATGGTCGCTGTGTGCCCCGAATAAGGCACCGCAGAAGT
>JAZRWX010000051.1:0-1137 GCA_045599905.1 Acutalibacteraceae bacterium | reverse complement strand
CTCGGTTGCGTACATCGACCACAACACGCTGCAGACCGGTTTTGAAAATGCCGATGATCATCGGTATATTCAGTCGGTGTGTAAAAAGCACGGGTTGTATTTTTCGCGTCCCGGCAACGGTATTTGCCATCAGGTCCATTTGGAACGGTTTGGCATACCGGGCAAAACGCTGATCGGATCGGACAGCCACACGCCTACCGGCGGCGGTATCGGTATGCTGGCGTTCGGCGCAGGCGGATTGGATGTTGCAGTTGCCATGGGCGGCGGTGCGTACTATATTACTATGCCGAAAATGTATAAAGTCGTTCTGACCGGAAAACTTCGTCCGTTTGTAACCGCAAAGGATATCAGTCTTGAAATCCTGCGGATTTTGTCGGTCAAGGGCGGCGTCGGCGCGATCATTGAATGGGGCGGCGAGGGGATAAAAACGTTGTCTGTCCCGGAACGCGCCACAATTACCAATATGGGTACCGAATTAGGTGCTACAACTTCGATCTTTCCGTCCGATGAAGTTACCAAATCCTTTTTGGAAGCCGAAGGCCGCGGCGCGGATTACACGCCGTTGGGAAGCGATCCCGATGCGGTTTATGATAAGATCATTGAAATTGATTTGAATACGCTTGAACCGCTGATCGCTTGTCCGCACAGCCCCGATAATGTTGTGAAAGTTGCTTCGTTAAAGGGTACAAAGGTTGATCAGGTCTGCATTGGGTCCTGCACGAATTCTTCCTTGCTGGATATGCTGAAAGTTGCGGTATTGTTGAAAGGAAAAACCATTCAACCGTCTGTCAGTCTTTCGGTTTCGCCGGGTTCAAAGCAGGTGCTGACCATGCTTTCCGATTGCGGCGCTTTAAGTGATATTTTAGCCGCCGGCGCGCGTTTGCTCGAATGTGCCTGCGGTCCCTGCATCGGTATGGGATTCTCGCCGAATTCCGCCGGCGTTTCGTTGCGTACCTTTAACCGGAATTTTGAAGGGCGCAGCGGTACAGCCGACGGGCAGGTATATCTTGTTTCCCCTGAAACGGCGGTCGCTGCGGCGTTGACCGGTGAGATCACCGACCCGCGTCTGCTTGGTGAAATGCCGGAAATCAAGATGCCAGAATCTTTCAAAATCAACGATACCGCCGTTTTGGAACC
>JAZRWX010000050.1:0-4942 GCA_045599905.1 Acutalibacteraceae bacterium | reverse complement strand
ATATAATCGGCAACATTTTCAAACAGCCGCAGAATGACATCCGCCACAATATTGGCGCAAATGATATTATACTGTCCCGAAACCTGCTGTGCCAGATCCCCGACACGAAAATCGGTTTTAGAGGCAATGCCGTTGATTTCGGCGTTTTCGCGCGCGGTTTTGACCGACTGCGCGTCGATGTCCACCCCGACCGCGCTTTGTGCGCCCAGCAGAACGGCGGCGATTCCCAAAATGCCGCTGCCGCAGCCGATATCCAGCACGGTATCGTCCGGGCGGACGATCTCATCCAGTATTTCCATGCACAGCGAGGTCGTGGCGTGCGTTCCGGTACCGAATGCGGCACCCGGATCAATTTGCAATACGGTGCGGTTTTCGGTATTTTCATAGGTTTCCCAACTGGGGCAGACCGCTAAGCGATCCCCGACCTCGAAAGACTTGAAATACTTTTTCCAGTTTTCGTTCCAGTCGTTATCATTGACACCGAAAGAATTGACCGCGGCGTCGATCCCGGCGGCGATCAGCCGTTCTTTGAGAAACGCGACCGCTTCGGCGGCGTTATCACTTTCAGAAACGTAAATGTGAATGATGGATTTGGTACGGTCCTTGGCCACCAGATCCTCGTCGATCAGATCAATGTGGGCGATTTCCCACGCGTTGGTTTCAAGGTCCGAATAATCCTCGATATAAATGCCGTAAGGCACCGAAAGGTTGGCGATCGCCGCGGCGTCATCGGTGTGCGCGCTCGGCACGTCGATCGTAATTTCGGTCCATTCCATACTAAAACTCCTTACATCCGAATCATTCCACGGTGACCGACACCTGATGCGGCAGGCACAGAACGGTATCCCCCGCCCGACTGATCGGCGCGTGGTGAACGCAGATCTGATTCCGGCAGTTCGCCCATTCCACATACGCCTTTCCGCCTTTTACCACAACGGTATTCCCGTTCAGTTTCACCGTGGCGTTCTTTGCCAGCGGGGCGGAATAAACGACCTTGTTCTGTTCCCGTACCGTTACGGTACGTCCCGCCGCTGTCGGCAGAAACCAGATGCCGAACGACAGCAGGATTGCCGCCGCGACAACCGCGAAAACCGCAAAGTCGCCCTTTTTCAACATTCCGTAAGCCCCCCTCGGGCAATTCATTAAAAATTATTGTAACACATCTTTACAAAAAAAGAAAGAGTATGTTATAATATTTTTATGAAAAAATTTTTCGCAGCACTTCTGACCTTTGTCCTGATCCTCCCCTGCGGCTGCACCGAGGATTTGGAAAATACCGAAACACGCTTTCTGCTGGATACCTTTCTGACCCTGTCGGCAGACGGGGACAAAAAACTGCTTCCGGCGGCTTTCGACACCTGCGCGGCGTACGAAAACGAATTCAGCAGAACGGTGGAAAACAGCACGGTCTCACGCCTGAACCGGGGTGAAAAACTGACCGTTTCGGACGACGTGAAAGCCGTTTTGGAACGCGGTCTTTATTACGGCAAACTGACCGACGGAAAATTCGACATCACCATCTGTCCGGTCAGCCGTTTGTGGGATTTTGAAAAAGGGATCATCCCGACCGAAAAAGACCTGAAAAACGCCCTGCCGAAAGTTGATTACAGACGGGTGCAGACGGACGGAAACACCGTTTTTCTGAATGGGGCGGAAATTGATCTCGGCGGCATTGCGAAAGGGTTTATCGCCGACCGCATCGCCGAACAGCTGCAAAACGGCGGTGCCCGGAACGGCATGGTCAATTTCAGCAGCAGTATCGTGATTTTCGGCAAAAAGCGTGACGTCCGCATCCGGGATCCTTTTTTCGATCAGACCTACGCCGCGACGCTGACGGTACAGAACACCACCGTTTCGACTTCCGGCACGTACGAACGTAGTTTTACCAAAGACAACAAATACTATCACCACATTTTAGATCCCCCTACCGGGTACGGCGTTGAAACCGATCTGGCCTCGGCGACCGTTATCTGTGACAGCGCGCTGGAAGGCGACGTTCTTTCAACCGTGTGTATTCTGTACGGGTTGGAAAAAGCCACCCGGCTGATCGAATCCACCTCCGATACCGAAGCCGTTTTCATTGACGTTAACGGCAATTTGTCCTACACGGACGGGCTGACGGAACACGGAGACCGGCTGATTTTGAAAGAAAAAACCTGATCGGCAAAAAAATGCTTTATTTCTTGATTGTTTTATTGTATAATAGATAAGATAATTTTAATAATTATTCAGAAAGGTTTTTTGATATGAGTTTATTACAAGCCGTTTTCGGCAATTACAGTGAAAAAGAACTGCGCCGCATCAAACCGCAGCAGCAAAAGGTTCTTGCACTTGAAGATGAATACAAAGCACTGTCGGACGATCAACTGCGCCACAAGACCGTTGAGTTCAAAGAACGTCTTGCCGCGGGTGAAACGCTCGACGATATTCTGCCCGAAGCGTTCGCCGCCTGCCGTGAAGCCGGTGACCGTGTTTTGGGAATGCGCCATTTCCCGGTACAGATCTTAGGCGGTATCATCCTGCACCAGGGACGTATCAGCGAGATGCGCACCGGTGAAGGTAAAACGCTGGTCGCGACACTGCCGGCGTATCTGAACGCGCTGACCGGCAAGGGTGTGCACATCGTCACGGTCAACGATTATCTTGCCAAGCGTGACTCGGAATGGATGGGTAAAATCTACCGTTTCATGGGATTGACGGTCGGTCTGATCATTCACGGTATGGATCATGAATCGAAAAAAGCCGCGTATGATGCCGATATCACCTACTGCACCAACAACGAATTAGGATTCGATTATCTGCGTGACAACATGGTCACCTACAAGGAACAGCGTGTACAGCGCGGTCATAATTTCGCCATCGTGGACGAAGTGGACTCAATTTTGATCGATGAAGCGCGGACACCGTTGATCATTTCCGGTCAGGGCAGTAAATCGACCGATCTTTATACCCGTGCCGACCGCCTTGCCAAAAAACTGCGCATGGACAAGGACAAGGAAATGGATGACAAAGCGACCGATGAAGACGCCAACTATGACGGCGATTACGTAGTCGACGAAAAGGCGCGTACCGCAACCCTGACGCCGGAAGGTGTCAAAAAAGCGGAAGCGTATTTTGAAATCGAAAACCTGAACGATACCGAAAATATCGAGATCGCCCACCACATCAACCAGGCGATCCGTGCCAACGGTATCATGAAACGCGACGTGGATTACGTCGTCAAAGACGGTGAAGTCATTATCGTAGACGAATTCACCGGACGACTGATGTTCGGCAGACGGTATAACGAAGGTCTGCATCAGGCGATCGAAGCCAAAGAAGGCGTCAAGGTCGAACATGAATCCAAAACGCTGGCGACCATTACGTTCCAGAATTTCTTCCGTCTGTACGGTAAACTTTCCGGTATGACCGGTACCGCCATGACCGAAGAATCGGAATTCCAGGAAATTTATAAACTTGACGTTGTGGAGATCCCGACCAACAAACCGCTGGCACGTGTGGACGAGAACGACGCCGTTTACAAAACCGAACTGGCGAAATTCATGGCTGTGATCGAGCGCATTGAGGAATGCCACGCCAAAGGTCAGCCGGTACTGGTCGGTACAGTAACGATCGAAAAATCCGAACTGCTTTCCGCCATGCTGAAAAAACGCGGCATCAAACACAACGTACTGAACGCGAAACATCACGAAAAAGAAGCCGAGATCATTGCACAGGCCGGTAAATTCGGTGCCGTTACGATCGCCACCAACATGGCGGGACGCGGTACCGATATCATGCTGGGCGGTAACGCCGAATATCTTGCGAAAGCCGCTTTGCGCCATGACGGATTGAGTGATGAACTCATTGTCGAGGCGACCGGATTCTCGGAAACGTCCGACCCCGATATTATCGCCGCGCGCACCAAATTCAAGGAATATAACGATCAGTTCAAAGCCGAGATCGCCCCCGAAGCCGACAAAGTCCGTGAAGCCGGCGGACTTTGCATCGTCGGTACGGAACGGCACGATTCCCGCCGTATCGACAACCAGCTGCGCGGCCGTGCCGGACGTCAGGGTGACCCCGGTACCACCAAATTCTTTATTTCGCTGGAAGACGATCTGATGCGTCTGTACGGCGGCGAACGGATCTCCGGCGTGATGGATACCCTGCACGTGGAAGAAAACGTGCCGTTGGAAAGCAAAATGCTTTCCCGTACCATTGAAAGTGCCCAGAAGAAGAAAGAGGGCATGAACTTCGCCACCCGTAAGAGCGTTCTGCAATATGATGACGTCATGAACAAACAGCGTGAGCTGATCTATAAAGAACGTAATATGGTGCTGGACGGTGAAGATATCCACAACACCGTTCTTAAAATGGTGGACGATACCATCCTGTCGTATTGTCAGTTGTATCTGAACGACGATATCCACGACAACTGGGATCTTGACGGACTGCGCGAATATTTCAAGAGCTGGGTCCCCAGTGTAGAAGACCTGCACTTCACCCCCGAAGAACTGGGCAATACTTCCTGCGAGGAAGTTGCCGAAACGTTACAGAAAAACGCGCACGAACTTTACGCACAGCGTGAAGAGGAATTCGGCAGCGAACTGATGCGTGAAGTCGAACGCGTCATGCTGCTGCGCAGTGTTGACACCAACTGGATGGATCACAACGACGCCATGGATCAGCTGCGTTCCGGCATCGGTCTGCGTGCCTACGGTCAGCATGATCCGGTCGTGGAATACCGCAACGAAAGTTACGATATGTTCTCGGCCATGACCAATGCCATCCGTGAACAGACCGCCAAACTGATCATGACGGTTCGCATCCGCAAGGAAGAAGAAGTCAAGCGTGAAAAGGTCGCCGAAGAAACCTCTGCCGGAGACAAACCGCTGACCGTGCGCGGCAAGGGTGCCGTTGCCAAAAATGCCCCCTGCCCCTGCGGAAGCGGTCTGAAATA
>JAZRWX010000049.1:0-3877 GCA_045599905.1 Acutalibacteraceae bacterium | reverse complement strand
CGTCTTCATCGTTCCGGATATCCGCGATCCGTTTATAAATACCCAGCCGTGCCGGCAGGGATTCGATATACCGTTCGGGGATATGCGCCGAAATATTCAGATCCACCGTACACGCCGCTTCCTCATGGGTTTCGATACCGTTTTCGGCATTCACGGCGTCCGACAGCAGTTTCAGGTACATATCATAACCGACCGCTTCCATATTGCCGTGTTGTTCGCCGCCGAGAATACTGCCGGCGCCGCGGATTTCCAAATCGCGCATGGCAATTTTGAAGCCGGAGCCGAATTCGGTATACTGACGGATGGCTTCCAGCCGCTTTTCGGCGATTTCGGACAGTTCTTTTCCCCGGCTGAAACAGAAATAGGCATACGCCCGACGGGGGGAACGCCCGACACGTCCGCGCAGCTGGTGCAACTGCGAAAGGCCCATACGGTCGGCGTTTTCGATGATCAGCGTATTGACGTTCGGAACGTCAACGCCCGTTTCGATAATGGTCGTACAGACCAGCAAATCAATTTCATGTTCAAGCAATTGCCGCCAGATCTCGCTTAACTGATCTTCGGTCATTTTTCCGTGCGCCACCGCGATGCGTGCTTCCGGGATCCGTTCTTTCCAGCGGGCGGCGCAGGTTTCAATACTTTCGACACGGTTGTGCAGATAATACACCTGTCCCCCGCGGCGCAGTTCCTTTCGGATGGCATCGGTCAGAACACCGTAATTCTGTTCCAGCACGTAGGTCTGTACGGGGTGGCGGTCGCCCGGCGCCTCGTCGATCGACGACATATCGCGCAGGCCCGACATTGCCATATTCAGCGTACGCGGAATAGGGGTGGCGGAAAGGGTCAGAATATCCACAAAGGGGTATTTTTCTTTCAGATGTTCTTTCTGCGCCACGCCGAAACGCTGTTCTTCGTCGATGATGACCAACCCGATGTTTTTGAACTCCACATCCCCCGAAATGAGCCGGTGCGTGCCGATGACCATATCCACCCGGCCGCACCGCAGATCCGCCAGCGTTTTACGCTGTTGGGCGGGTGTGACGAAACGTGACAGCATCCTGACTTCGACCGGCAGATCGCCGAACCGGCGCAAAACGGTGTTATAGTGCTGCATGGCAAGAATGGTGGTCGGCACCAGCAGAACACACTGTTTGCCCTCGCTGATGCATTTGAACGCGGCACGCAGTGCCACCTCGGTCTTGCCGAAGCCGACGTCGCCGCACAACAGACGGTCCATCGGTATTTCCCGTTCCATATCCGCCTTGATCTCGTTTATACAGCGCAGTTGATCTTCGGTTTCGTCATATTCAAAGCGGCGCTCGAAATTATTTTGCAGATCGGTATCGGGCGAAAAAGGATATCCCTTTGTCGCCATTCGTTTGGCGTAAAGTGCCGTCAGTTGTTTTGCCATATCCCGTACCGCCTTACGCACACGGGCACGGGTATTGTGCCATTCCTGACCGCCCAGTCGGTTCAGTTTGATCCCGCCGTCTTCGACCGCGGCGCCGATATACTTGGACACCAGATCCAGCTGGGTGACCGGCACGTACAGCACATCGGTTCCGCGGTAGCGGATCTTGATATAATCCTTGGTGATACCGTCGTTGGTAATGCGGTTGATACCGTCAAAAATACCGATACCGTGGGCGGTATGCACCACGTAATCGCCGCGCTGTAATTCGTCCAGCGAGCCGATCTCTTTCGCGTTTTTCGGGCGCGGTCTGCGCCGTTTCACATCGGCGGAAAGGTATCGATGCGTGATCAGTAAAAAGCGCGCGGACGGCAGTTCCAGCCCATCCGAAAGTCCGCCGCACATCACCGAAACGCCCTGCGGAACGGCTTCCGGCTCGACATCCTCAAACACGGCGGGAATGCCGTGTTCATTCAGCTGTTCGGTCAGCACGGCGGCGGCACGGCGTTCCCCTGCCAGAATGACCGCTGTACCGTTGACCGAACGAATATACGAAAGGTCTTCCATCAATGCCGACAGATCCCCACTCCACGGAGAAGACCGTTTATAATCAAAATGGAACAGTTCCCGAAGCGGCAGTTCATAGGTCGAGCGCGGGAAATTCTCAAAAAACAGCGCCCGGTCAAAGTATGCGTACAGCGCCGCTTTGTCCAGCCATAAATCGGCGGTTTTTTTGGAAAGAATGCCGTCTTCCATCCATTTCGGGACGTCTTCACGCTGTAAAACGGCAATATTTTTTAACCGCTCGTTCAGATTGCCCGTTTCGCAGACGATCAGCAGTGCATCCTGCGTATAGTCAAACACGGTCGCCGCCGCGTCATACAAAAACGGCAGATACCGGTCCACGCAAAGATCCACACCGCCTGCCAGACGGTCGATATCCTGACGGATGCAGGCACGCTGACTGTCGGAAAGGGATTTTGTTTTCGATTCATACGTTTCCAACCGCTGACGCAGAACTTCCGGTTCATAGGACAGTTCCCGCGCCGGCCCGAACGTAATACTGTCCAGCGGATCAAAACGGCGTTGGGTTTCGGGATCAAAACGCGCGATGCCGTCCACCGTATCACCCCACAGTTCAATGCGGTAGGGGTATTCGGAATCCGCCGGGAAAAGGTCCAGTAAATTGCCGCGGACGGCAAACTGTCCCTTGCCCTCGACCGGATCACTGCGAACGTACCCGGCCGCCGCCAGTTCCGCCGAAAAAGCGGTCAGATCGACCGTTTCTTCCACCCGGACGGTTTTGCGGCTTCGGTACAATATCTCGGGTGGAACGGTATATTGGATCGCCGCGTCCGCCGATAGCGTAAGCACGTCAAAAGCCCCGTCAAGCACGCTTGACAGGGTGTCGATACGCTTTTGTTCGTACTCGCGGGAAAAGCCCGCAAGATCGGTGAGGTTGTAGTCGCGTGACGGAAAATTCAGCGCCCGGAGACCCAGCGCGGCACAGTCATCCCGCAGTTGGTTGGCGGAAGATTCATCAGGTGTCAGCACCACGATCCGGCGGTCGGTATGCTGACGCAATGCCGATGCCACGGCAGCTTTGTGGATGCGGGACAGACCGGTCGCCGCCAGCGGAAGACTTTCCCCGTTCACCGCCCGCAAAAGGCGATGATAGGTTTCGTCACGCAACAAAATATCGTTCAAAAATTTCATATCAATGACTGTAACGGTTCATCGCGGAATCGACGCCGTTTTTCACGATTTCTTCCGCCGCGGACGCCGCCCGGTCAAGCGCGTCGTCCAATGCGGACTGCTGATCTTTCGGGAACTTACCCAAAACCCAGTCGGCCAGATCGTAATCGGGATGCGGTTTTGCGCCGACGCCGATCTTGACACGTACCAGCTCCTCGGTCCCCAAAAGCTGAATAATATCCTTGATACCGTTATGACCGCCGGCGCTTCCTTTACGGCGCACACGCAAGGTTCCGACGTCCAGCGAAATATCGTCCGAAAGGATCATGATCCGCTCGGACGGGATTTTATAAAATCCTGCCAGCGCCGAGACCGCGCGCCCTGAATTATTCATATACGTCTGCGGTTTGACCAGCAATACCCGATGCCCTGCCAGCACCGCCTCGCCGAATTCGGCTTCGTACTTATGGCGGTTCAGGGTCACACCGCATTTTTGCGCAATGCGGTCCATTGCCATAAATCCGGCGTTGTGACGGGTCCCGGCATATTGCAGGCCGGGATTGCCGAGTCCGACGATCATCCATTCAAAGGACGATCCGGCTTTTTTGAAAAACATAATAATCACCGCGTATTATGTTATCACAATTCCACGCCGGTTGCAAGTAAATTCCCCGTTTCCCCCGAAAAACTTACAGATTATTGCCCCGCGTGACGATCGTACTCCACAAATACGGACCGACTGTTCCGTCCTGTTCCAGTCCGAGTTGTGCC
>JAZRWX010000048.1:0-2208 GCA_045599905.1 Acutalibacteraceae bacterium | reverse complement strand
ATTCGTCGCCTTTGACTTCTTCGGTGGTGCCGCAGCGGATCAGCTTGCCGTTTTTGATAATGGCGATCTTATCACACAGTTTTTCCGCGACTTCCAGCAAGTGGGTCGAAAAGAAGATGGCACCGCCCGCGTTGCAGATCTCACGCATGATCTCTTTCAGAATATGGGAAGCTTTGGGATCCAGTCCAACGAACGGTTCATCCATGATCACCAGTTTCGGTTGGTGGATCAGCGCGGAAATAATAACGAGTTTTTGCTTCATGCCGTGGGAATACGCCGAAATCGGCTGTGCCAGATCGTCGGTCAACTCAAACAGACCGGCGTATTTTTCGATCCGCTCTTTCCGTTCGGCTGCCGGAACGGCGTATATGTCGGCAACAAAATTCAGATAACCGATGCCGGTCATGTAATCGTATAAATCGGGATTGTCGGGGATATAAGCGATCTTTTTCTTGCAGGCAAGGGGATCGGCTTTAATGGATTCCCCGTCAATGAAGATGTTTCCGTCATCAAACTGTAAAATACCGACCGCGGATTTCAGCGTGGTGGTTTTGCCGGCACCGTTGTGACCGATAAAACCGTAGATCTCTCCCGGTTGAATGTGCAGGGAAAGATCGTCTACCGCTTTGAAGTCACCGTATTTTTTGGTGATATGTTCAAATTTCAACATAATTTTCCGCCTCCGCTTTTAATTCCGCACCGTAATTGAAAATAAAGGACAAAATCAGGAATACTACGCCCAACCCGATCGAAAAAACGCTGATATCGGTTTCGACAACGCTTTCCAGCAGGGTGGACAGAACGCTTTGAATGACCGAAACGATAATGCTTAAACCGATCGGTAACGCGATCCCGATAATGCCGAGCCGCCGGACTTCTTTTACACCTTCCGGGGTGAAGGGCGTGCCCTGCACCAGTTCGTGACGGAAATACGTTTCCGCCAGTTTGGCGTAAACCGTCTCGCCGACCGAAACAATAAAACCGCAAAGCAGAACGGTGTACAGCGTCTGCACCGACATATCGGTTTCTTTTTCGATCGTGCCGAAAAGAAATTTGATTTCACCGAAATTGACCGAAAGATTGCCCAACACGGCAAAACAGATCGCGCCGATGACGCACCCGACCGCGCCGATGATACAGAAAACCAAAACGATGATTGAGATCACGTGGGCGATTTTGTAACAGGTCTGAACAGATTTTAGTGATTTGCTCATGGATAATACTCCTTAATGTTTTTTGATGTTTAATCTGTTGATATTATGCCATAATTCATCTGCAAAGTCAACACGGTGATCGGTTCTACCGTAAGTAGGTTGATTTTTCGGAAAGATATGATAAACTGAATTTGAAGGAGTTGATAACGAGTGGATAATTATGTTACGGGCGCAATGATCCGCCGGCTGCGTGAAGAAAAAAATCTGACGCAGGTCACACTGGCGGAACGGCTGGGCGTCAGCGATAAAACCGTTTCCAAATGGGAAACGGGGAAGGGATTTCCGGATATTACCCTGATCGAACCCATTGCCGCGGTTTTGGGCGTTTCGGCGGTCGAACTGCTTTCGGGCGACGCGGTCACCAACCGCAACCGCAGTTTCAACATGAAAAAAAGCGGCTTTTACGTCTGCCCGGTTTGCGGAAACGTGATATGGGGAACAGGGGACGCGGTAATCTGCTGTCACGGGATCACCCTGCCCAGGATCGAGGTCGAAGAACCCGATCCGGCATATACGGCAAAGGTGGAATACGTCGAGGATGAATACTACGTGACGATGGATCATGAAATGAGCAAACGGCATTATATCTCGTTTTTTGCCGCGCTGAATGATACGGGTGTCGAGATCGTGAAACTGTATCCGGAAGGGAACGCGGAAGCCCGTTTCAAACGCGGCAGAACGTTTGCGCTGTATGCTTTCTGCAATCATCACGGGTTATTCCGTATCAAACCGTAAGGCATAAACATTTTTGACCGTGCCGTTTATTCCGGACATTTTTCGGGAATACTGCTTTTGACCCCTAAACGGGAAACACCGAAAACCGGAGGCACATCATGACAGTTTCATTTTTTGATACCAAGGAGTACGATCGCAGCGCGTTTGCGCCGTATGACGGCAAAAACGGACTGAAATTCAAGTTTTTTGAAACCAAACTGTGTGAAGATACGGTCGCGCTGGCAAAAGATTCGGACGCGGTCTGCGTGTTTGTCAACGA
>JAZRWX010000047.1:0-5967 GCA_045599905.1 Acutalibacteraceae bacterium | reverse complement strand
AGAGGGCGGCGCTGCTTCCGGTGTTGTCAAGTTTGAGCTTAATCCCGTTGCGACTGTCACTGTTAAAGTTGAGGGGCAAGATTCTGTTGAAGCATCGGTTCCCGTCACCAACGATATGATCGATATTTTCCGTTCCATGGGATTTGACGTTGTGGACGGACCGGAAGTTGAAACCGATCACTATAATTTTGAATGCCTGAACGTGCCGGCAGATCATCCGGCGCGCGATATGCAGGATACATTCTACCTTGCGGAAAATCTTTTGCTGCGCACACAGACCTCGGCAGCGCAGATCCGCACCATGGAAACACGCAAACCGCCCATTCGTGTCGTCTGTCCGGGACGTGTGTTCCGCGCTGATGAAGTGGATGCGACGCACTCCCCTGTTTTCCATCAGATGGAAGGGTTAGTCGTTGATAAAGGAATCACTATGTGCGACCTGAAAGGTGTTCTTGAACAGTTTGCGCACGAAATCTACGGACCGGAAACCAAGGTGAAATTTCGTCCGTCTTTCTTCCCGTTTACCGAGCCGTCTGTCGAAGTTGACGTTACCTGTTCGGAATGCGGCGGAAAAGGATGCCGTGTCTGCAAAGGCAGCGGCTGGATCGAAATTTTAGGTGCCGGTATGGTACACCCGAACGTACTTCGCAGCTGCGGGATTGATCCCGACGTTTACAGCGGATTCGCGTTCGGCATCGGGCTTGACCGTATCACGACAACACGCTACAAAATCAGTGATATCCGCTTGTTGTTTGAGAATGATAAGCGTTTCTTAGAACAGTTTTAAGGAGGTGCGCGTATTATGAAAATTTCTTTGAATCATTTGAAAACTTATGTTGAAATCAATGTTCCGGTCGAAGAACTGTGCGACCGCATGGTCATGGCCGGTTTCGAAGTCGAAAGCATTGAAAAGCAGGGTGAAAATCTGCGTAACGTTGTCGCGGCGCGCATTCTGAAACTGACCCCGCACGAAAACAGCGACCATCTGCAAATCTGCCAAATGGATGTCGGTAAAGGCGAACCGGTACAGATCGTTACCGGCGCGCAGAATGTTTTTGAAGGTGCGCTTGTGCCGGCCGCACTGGACGACAGCGATCTGCCGAACGGTATGCACATCACCGCCGGAAAACTGCGTGGTGTCGATTCGTTTGGCATGCTTTGCTCGGGCGAAGAACTCTGCCTGACCGAAGCCGACTATGAAGGGGCGTCCGTTTACGGGATTATGATCCTGAAAGACGAATTTGCCCCCGGCACGGATATGCACGAAGTTTTGGGCATGGATGACTACATCATTGATTTCAAAATCACCGCGAACCGTCCCGACTGCAACTGCTTCTTAGGCGTTGCCAAAGAGATGTCGGTCGTTTTGGGCACCACGTTCCATCCGCCTGTCCCGACCTATAAAACCGCCGGCGGCAATATCACCGATGATATCGACGTCGAAGTACAAAACTTTGACCTGTGCCCGCGCTATATGGGCCGTGTGATCAAAAATCTGCGCATCGCACCGTCTCCGGACTGGATGCAGAAAGCGATCATTGCGTCCGGTATGCGCCCCATCAATAACATTGTTGATATCACAAATTTCGTCATGCTTGAAACCGGTCAGCCGATGCACGCGTTCAACTACAACGATATTGCCGAACGGAAAATCATTGTCCGAAATGCCGCCGAAGGCGAAAGCATTACCACGCTGGACGGCAAAGAGCACAAACTGACGACCGATATGTTGGTCATCGCCGACGGTAAAAAACCGTCCTGTCTTGCCGGTATTATGGGCGGTCAGGAAAGCGAAATCGAAGATAATACGACCGATCTGTTCTTAGAATCGGCAAAATTCCGTCGTGACAGCGTTCGTCATACCGGTCGCGCACTGGGTGTCCGCACCGAATCAAGCGGCCGTTTTGAACGTGGTACCGATATCAATAACGTGGCTTTTGCCATGGATCGCGCTTTGCAGTTGATCGATGAACTGGATGCCGGTGTTATCGTGGACGGCGTTATTGACCGAAACAACGGTCTGCCGGAAGAACGTATTATCAAAACAACGATTGCCGATATTCTGGCGCTTGTCGGTGTTGACGTTCCGCAGGATACGGTTTTGGATATCCTCAACCGTTTGGAATTGCCGGCAACTTTGGACGGCGACCAGTTGACCGTCCGCGTTCCTTCCATCCGTGACGACGTTGAAGGACGTGCCGATCTGGCGGAAGAAGTCATGCGTATTTACGGGTACGATCATATTATCGGCAAACCGATGCGCGGCGAAGTCAACCGCGGTACCATCTTGCCGGAACGTAAAAAGTCCGACAAGCTGAAAGCGCTGCTTTGCGGAATGGGTGCCAACGAAATCACCACCTATTCCTTTATCGCCTCAAAAGCGATCGACACCCTGCGTTTGGCAGAGGATGACGCGCGGCGCGCACAGATCCGTATCATCAACCCGTTGGGAGATGAATACTCCACCCTGCGCACCCAGCTGACCACCAATATGCTGACCGTTCTTTCGACAAATATCAACCGTAAAATCGAAACCGGCCGTTTCTTTGAAATCGGCAAACGCTTTATCGCCGACTCGTTACCGCTGACCGAACAGCCCAACGAATTGCCGACCCTTTCCATAGGCATTTACGGCAAAGAAGAAGATTTCTTCACGCTGAAAGGGATCTTGGAAGAACTGATGACTGCCAGCGGCGCACATACGCAATATGAGCGCAGTGACGAACCCTATCTGCATCCCGGCCGCCAGGCGATGATCAAGGCCAACAATAAACCTGCCGCCGTCTTCGGTGAAGTTCACCCGGCCGTCGCGGAAAATTACGGCATCGATTGCCGCGTATATGTTGCAGAAGTTGCTTTGGACGTACTGTACGCCATTGAAAAGCGCAAGACCACTTACAAAGCATTGCCCAAATTCCCCGCTGTTGAACGCGATTTTGCCATGCTGTGTGACGCGGATATTCCCGTCGGCACGCTGGAACGCGCGATCACGAGCGGCGCCGGGCGGTTGTTGGAACGCATTGAACTGTTTGACGTTTATACCGGCTCGCAAATCCCGGACGGTAAAAAGAGCGTTGCGTATAGTATCTGGCTTCGGTCGGCGGACAGTACCCTTTCCGATACCGAAATCGACGCTGTCAGCGAGCGGATCATCAAAAAATTGGAATCGGTCGGCGCGGAATTGCGCAAATAATTGAAATTATACTTGAACTTTTGTCAAAAAGAGTATAATATAATAGTGAATTACTGATACGGAGGGTGTATTTTATGAATGATAAGACAATGACCTTTTCCATCGGCGGACAAACCGAACAGGAAATCCGCAATATTTTGACCCTGGTTTACGATGCGTTAAAAGAAAAGGGGTACAATCCGATCAATCAGATCGTCGGGTATATTCTTTCGGAAGATCCGACCTATATCACCACACACAACAATGCCCGTATCCTGATTCGCCGCATCGACCGCGACACATTATTGCAGTCCCTGGTACGGTACTATTTAACCAACTGAGTTTTCAGTAAAAACTGCCGTTCCGTTTGGTGCGGCAGTTTTTTAGAAGTGAAATGGGAGATGAATCTATGTATCCATTGTTGTTAAAAGCACCGGTCAAAGATTATCTTTGGGGCGGTACGCGATTAAAAGAGGAATTCAGATTTGAAAGCGATCTTGAAAAAATAGCCGAAGCGTGGGTCTTGTCCTGCCACAAAGACGGTGCAAGCACGGTACGCAACGGCGAGTATAAAGGGAAAACGTTAAATGCCGTTCTGGATATCTGGGGCAAAGAATCCCTAGGCGAACGCGCCGCCGCTTTCCCCTATTTCCCGCTGCTGATCAAACTGATCGACGCAAAAGACCGCCTTTCCATTCAAGTTCATCCGGACGATCGCTATGCCGTTGCAAACGAAGGTGAATTCGGCAAGACGGAAATGTGGTATATCGTGGATTGTGAACCCGGCGCGCAACTGATTTACGGTTTCACACGCACGATCAACCGCGAAGAATTTGAACGGCGCATCAAAAACAACACCCTGACCGACGTCTGTAATTTTGTTCCGGTCAAAAAGGGCGACGTTTTCTTTATCCCGTCCGGTACGCTGCACGCCATCGGAAAAGGAATACTGATTGCCGAGATCCAACAGAATTCCAATACGACTTACCGTGTTTCGGATTACGGCCGGCTGGGCGCTGACGGAAAACCGCGACCGCTCCACATCCAAAAAGCGCTGGACGTAACCAAAACCGTTCCCCCGGTCGAGGAATACGGCGCGATCGGTAAAGTTTCAAAATATCCGTTCGGCACGGTACGCCGTTTAGCCGAATGCGATTTCTTTACGACCGATTTAATTGATATGTCGGGAATTGCCGCCGTTACCTGCCCGAAAAACACATTCAGTTCCCTGCTGATTCTTTCCGGCGAAGTTGTTCTTTCCTACGCGGGCGGAAATTTCCGCGCGAAAAAAGGCGACTGTATCTTTATTCCGGCCGGTATGCGTGCCACATTAAGCGGCAGTGCCGAAATTATTTCAGCGCAAGTTTGATAACAAAAAATTATCCCGTTCCGAATTCACTTAGGAACGGGATTTCTTTATGCGTTTTTATTCAGTGCGCAAGGCAACGACCGGGTCTTTCTTTGCCGCGCTGCGTGACGGGATAATACCCGCAATCAGCGTCAGGAACATACTGATCAATACCAGTACCATGGCAACCGGGAACGGCAATACCGCGCTGAGATTATCAATTTTCGTCAAATGATGCAGAATCAGATTGATCGGAATACACAACAGATAAGTTATGGCCACTCCGACAAAGCCGGAGAAAAATCCGATCAGCACCGTTTCGGCATTAAACATACTTGAAACGTTATGTTTTGACGCACCGATCGCGCGCAGAATACCGATTTCTTTTGTACGTTCCTGCACCGAGATCAGCGTAATGACACCGATCATGATCGACGAAACGATCAGCGATACAGCGACAAAAGCGATCAGAACGTAGGTGATCGCGTCGATGACCGTTGTCACCGAGGACATCATCAATCCGACATAATCAGTATAGGAAATACGGTGGGCCTCATCGTGTTTATTATTATATTCGGCGATACCGTCCTCCATAACGTCTTTATCGGAAAACGTGGAAGCATACAAATTGATTGTTTTCGGCGAGCCGAGATCAATTCTGCCGAGTTTCAGCAGATTGTCTTCATAGGTAGATTCGGAAAACGTAAGAATATCCGCATCATAATAAGCCGCCAGTTCACGGTCTTTCATCGCTTTCATTTCCTGCTGTAAAGCGGCGCTTAACTGTGCATCCCCGTATACCGAAAGTTGTTTTGTCACCGCTTCGGTACGTGCGGCTTTATACTGTTCCTGCAATGCCTCAGCAAACAGATTGTTCAAGTCCTCATCGCTCATGTCAGCCAGATACTTTTTGACCGTTTCGGCATCCAGTTTCATCTGCTCGGCAAGCGCGGTGATCATAACCGATTCCATTTGTTCACGGGAATATGCGGACATCTGCTGTTTGACGAATGCATCCATTTCTTTCTGATCCGGCAGACTCTTGATCGCAAGATAAATTTTTGCCTTGCCGGCATCATCTAAAACGCCGACATACGAACGGAATTCCTTGGCTTTGGCCTTGTTATCCACCGTATCATCGGTCGCTTTGAACGGAAGACCGGTGAAAATATCTTTCAGCGGATTCTTTTCCTGCACTTTGACCACCTTGGAATCAGTGGCACGGTTGATGAGTTCTTTGGTCAAAAGATGGGTATAGACAATAGAGCCCTTACCTTCCAGCATTCCGGCGACCGCGTCTTCACGTTCACGGATGATTGCCGTAACTTTGAGCGGAATGCCGTTTTCGTACAGATATTTACATCCGGCATCGGTTTCGCCGAGATCTGTCGTATAGATCCCGTCTTTCCCGGCGGCATAACACTCACCGTTCGGAACAGCACGGAAT
>JAZRWX010000046.1:0-2858 GCA_045599905.1 Acutalibacteraceae bacterium | reverse complement strand
AAAACGCTGTATAATTTTGATTATCAGCGGAAAACCCTGTCCGATGATACCGCCGATTTGGATGATGAAAAGACTACACTGACCGTTACGGATTGGGATTCCGAGAATCAATGCAATACCGAACCGGTCGTGACGAAAGGTTTTGTTCCGACCCGGGAAAATTTGAAGAAAGAATGGAACGGAACGGTCATCATTGATTCCAAAGCGAATAACAATTGTATTGTCGAAGCGCATATCAGAGTTACCGATAATGCAGGTAACCCAACAGATAAGATAATCGGCACGTTTGACATTGACGTCCGTCCGCCGGAGATCGATATTGAGTATATCAAAGATCCCGTGTGCAGAAATGAAATGTATTTCAATGCGCCGAGAACCGCGCAAATCACGGTGGTTGAAAGACCGCATCATTTTGATGCGCAAAAAGCGACCGACGCTTTGGTGATTACCGCCGGTGATGTCAACGGAAAACGCGTGCAGGACATTGAGTACAAGAACGCCGACGATGAGAAAGACTTGACCGTTGACAACAGTAAGCTGAATATCAAATGGAACTTGAAAGAAAACGGCGATCCGAATGCCGCAATGCACGTTGCGACCATTACGTTCGATAAGGACGCAAATTACACCGTCGCGATGAATTATACCGATGAAGCCGGTTTAACCGGGGAAATTTCTTCGAATTCGCGCGCGTGGGATAAATTTACGATCGACAAGACCGCTCCGGTCGGATCAGTCACGGCAACGTCCTCTGATCCCTTGGAATATAAAACCGAGAAAAAATGGAGCAATCTTATCAGAAATCTTACTTTCGGATTCTGGTCGAAAACGAGCATTGACATTACCGGGGAAGCTTCCGACGTTACGTCTCCGATCGAAAAGATCGAGTATTACAAGGTTTCTTCAGAGTCGGCAAGTGACAACACCACTGCTTTGAGTGTGACCGAAATGAAAACCGTCACAAATTGGAAGGCGTTTGATACCCTGACGCTCCGGAACAATGAACAATCGGTAATATATCTCAAAATTACTGATTATGCCGGCAATTGTGCTTATATCAGCACCGACGGTTTGATCGTGGATCACGAGGCACCGATCGAAGAAAGAATCGCCCCTGAAATCAAACTTGATCCGGAACAACCCGTAAACGGCATTTACAGCAGTAACGTTACGGTCGATGTTGTTGTCAGCGATCCGTTGATCGGCGGTACCTATTCCGGCTTGAGAAATATTTCCTACAGCGTATTCAATATGGGTACGGAAACGCAGAGCGGAACATTGTACAGCTTCGATACGAAGAACCCGCAACAGTCGGAACTGTTACGCACGTGGAACGGAAAAATTACCGTCAACCGCAAACTGAACAACAGCAATGATGTTGTGGTTGAAATTTATGCGGTGGACAATGCGGGAAATTCTTCACAGGATAATACCTCGGTCAAAATCGATATTTCCGCGCCGGTCATCAAGGTTTCTTACGATAACAATTCGGTGGATTCCGGAAAGTATTTCAAAGATAACCGTACCGCGACGATCACTGTTTACGAACGGAATTTCGACACGAAGAATGTCGATGTTAAAATTACCAATAGCGAAGAAGTCATTCCGAAAATTTCAAGTTGGAAAAAGACTCGCGGAACCGGAAACGGCGATAATACCGCATGGACTGCAACGATCACTTATAAAGCGGACGGTGATTACACCTTTAATATTTCTTGTATCGACCGTGCCGGATTGAGTTCAAACGGTGTTGACTACGGCGAAAGTGTTCGTCCGACGATATTTACTATCGATAAGACTCAGCCGGTGTTGAAAGTGGTTTATGACAAAACCCCTGCGCTGAACGGTAATTACTATAAAAAGGAACGTACCGCGCAGATCGTTATCAATGAACACAACTTTGATTCTGGACGTGTTAATGTTATTTTAACGGCAACCGACGACGGCAAAAAGATTGCGGCACCTGCTGTCAGCGGCTGGACGACCGACGGGGATCAGCATACGGCAACGATTTTGTATAAAAATGACGCTTTGTACAATTTCGATATTGAATATTCCGATTTGGCGGGCAACAAGATCAGTGATTACATCAAAGATACATTCTATGTTGACAAGACAGCGCCGGTCATTAAAATCACGGGTGTCGAGAATCATTCGGCAAACAACGGTGATTTGGCGCCGGTTGTAACTTTCTCGGATACAAACTTCGATAGTGATAAAGTTACGCTGGTGTTAAGCGGTGCTAAAAACAAAGCGGATAATTTTGACAGAACCAGTTCTGCCATCCATAACGGACAGCGCTTTGCTTATGCCAATATTAAGAAGATTCATGAAAACGATGATATTTATACCCTCTTTGCCACTTTGACCGATAAGGCCGGCAATACTGCTGAAGAAACGATCGAATTTTCGGTCAACCGTTTCGGTTCTAC
Source organism: Acutalibacteraceae bacterium (assembly GCA_045599905.1). Classification (GTDB taxonomy): domain Bacteria; phylum Bacillota; class Clostridia; order Oscillospirales; family Acutalibacteraceae; genus UBA737. The sequence continues at coordinate 426 of JAZRWX010000046.1, read as the reverse complement.
TTATGTATTTGGCGATGAAACCGAAAAGGTCAACGGTTTGTATGTCAGGAATCCAATCGATGTTGTGATTAGCGAAATCAATGCGAATAAGTTGAAGAATATTAAAATCACCTTGTTCAAAAATGACGAAACCAAAGTTTTGAATAGCGGAAGCGATTATTCGATTGACGTTTCGGGTGGTAACGGCAAATGGTATCGGTATACGTATACCGTATTTGCTGACAATTTCAAGGATGACGGCGTTTACAGACTGTCGGTCCACTCTGAAGATGCTGCCGGTAACGTGGCGGAAAACACGCTGGACACGAAGAATAACGGGTTCGGATACGGTGTCGATAACGCTAAGCCGATTATTACGGTAACGAATCTTGAAAAGAACACGACCTACGCTATGACCGAACTGAATGTTCTGATGTCTGCAAAGGA
>JAZRWX010000045.1:0-1760 GCA_045599905.1 Acutalibacteraceae bacterium | reverse complement strand
TGCTGTCCGTACAATTTGGGGCAGTCCATTTTTCCGGATGCGGGTCATTTTTTTGCTTAATCTTTCAAAGCGCGTTCCAGCCAGATAAATCCGATATCCAGCGCGTCGAACAGGGTGGACTTTTCGCTTTCTTTCGCGATGCGTTCCGCGATGGGTTTTTCGCTGTCGTTTTTGATCAGCTGAATACGGACTTTGTCGGCAATTTCCAGTTTGCCGTCTTTCTTCGCGGACAAAATCTCGAAACGAACGACGTATTTTTCAGTCATGTCACCGTAAAAGATTTCGTTGTCTTTGCGGACAAGGGGTTTTCCTTTATAGGTCAAAAAGGACGTTTCAGCCATGGATGATTCCTCCGTTAATTCATAATATAATTAGTATAAACGAAACAAAAACACTTGTCAAGGTCGATTTGCGGAATTTAAGGACATTACGGTGTCGGCAATTTCGGAAAATACGGCGGCGGCGTCACTGCCGTTGGCATCTTCTTCGCATACAATGCCGACGTATTGCGGATCGTCGGCAGGGAAGAAACCGCAGAACCATCCATTCGTGCGTTCTTTGCCGTCTTTGAAGCGTCCTGTCTGCGCAGTCGCGGTTTTTCCCGCCACCGTACAGCGTTCCGCCTGTGCCGCCGTTCCCGTGCCGTCAGCGACAACACGGGTCAGGGCTTTGCGGAGTTTTCGCGCGCTCCGCGCTGACATCACCTTTGTCGGCGCGGTTTCATTTTCGTATTTTGTTTTCACCCCGTCGCACTCAACGGCGTTGATTAAATGCGGCAGAACGTAGGTGCCGTCCCCGGCAATGGCACTGTACAGCGTACACATGGACAGCGGACACAGCAGCAGCGACCCCTGACCGATACAGAAATTGAAAATCGCCGCCTGCGTGGTCAGTTCGCTTTCGTCCGGCAGATTACCGCGCGCGGAATAAAGCCCGTCCGCCAGCCGTACGGTACTGCCGAATCCCAGCGACTGCGCCATGTGCAGAACGGCATTTGTCCCGACCGACCGGGCGTATTGATAAAAGTAAATATTGCAGGAATTCTGAATGGCTTCGGTCAGCGAGAGTCTGCCGTGACCGGAAGAACGGTGACAGTGAAAATTCCGTCCGTCGATGCGGATCGTCCCTTTGCAGTTAAAGGCGGGACTTTTGATCCCGCTTTCCAGACCTGCCGCCGCAACGCAGGATTTGAAAACCGAACCGACGCTGTACGCCGTCAATATCCGGTTCATCTGCGGCGCGTCTTCGCGCTCTAACGACGCGGCAAGGTCGGTACAGTCAAAGACCGGTCGGCTGACCCCAGCCAGTATCGCGCCGTGCAGATCGCAAATCACAGCGGCTCCGCGCGGCAGATCCATGGTCGCCTGTTCGACGGCGCGCTGTACCGCAAGATCCAGCGTGGTATAGACGGCGCTTTTTGCGGCGGGCTGTTCCAGTCTGATTTTTTCACCGCACAAAACGTTGCCGAAACCGTTTACGCTGAAAACCGCCCGGACTTCCTCTTTATACAGTATTTCGTCAAACGCGGCTTCCAGCCCGGACGTGCCGTGCCCCGAAGCGTCCAACGTGCCGATCAGATGAACGGCGGGCTGATCGGAAGTATGCGGAACGCCCACGCTTGTGCATACGATGCCGCTTTGACGGATCTCTTCCGGCAGCGTGCAGACCGTCGGTTTTCCGCCGGAAAGGGAATCGGCAATGGCGTCAAACGCTTTCCGCCCGAGTGTATTTCGCAGGGTGAGCACGTTTTCTTCGGTCGG
>JAZRWX010000044.1:0-4004 GCA_045599905.1 Acutalibacteraceae bacterium | reverse complement strand
CGCCGTCTGGGCTTTGCCAAGGTCTTTGATACCGACTTTGCTGCTGATCTTACGATCGTAGAAGAAGCCAACGAACTGGTTGAACGTATCAAGAACGGCGGAACTCTGCCGATGATCACTTCTTGCAGCCCCGGTTGGGTCAAGTTCTGCGAAATGTATTATCCAGATATGCTGGCACACCTGTCCTCCTGCAAATCACCGCAGCAGATGGCCGGCGCCGTCATTAAGACCTACTGGGCGGAAAAAGCCGGTATTGATCCGAAGGATATTGTCTCCGTTTCGGTCATGCCGTGTACTGCCAAAAAGTTTGAAATCGGTCGTGACGATGAATCCGCCGCTGGCGTGCCGGATGTGGATATCGCCATCACAACGCGCGAACTCGGCCGCATGATCGAACGCGCTGGGCTCAACTTCAAGGCACTGCCGGACGAAGAATTCGACAGCCCGTTGGGTGAAGATACCGGCGCCGCCGTTATCTTCGGTGCTACCGGCGGTGTTATGGAAGCGGCCGTTCGTACCGCCAACGTATGGTTGAACGGCGCTACCGAAGCCATCGAACTGGAAGCCGTCCGCGGCACCCAGGGTCTGAAAGAAGCTACCGTAAACGTCGGCGGTACAGACCTGAAACTGGCTGTTGCTTCGGGCGCGGCCGCTGCCAAGTGTGTAATGGATCAACTCAAAGCCGGCAATCCGCAGGGCTGGGGCTTCATCGAAATCATGGGCTGCCCGGGCGGTTGTGTCAACGGCGGCGGTCAGCCGATCCAGCCACAGTACATCCGTGACACGGTCGATCTGAAAGCCGTCCGCGCAAAGGCCCTGTATGATCAAGACGCTTCAATGTCGCTGCGTATGTCGCACGAATCCCCGGTCGTCAAGACGCTTTACAGCGAATGGTATACCGACGGTTTCGGCGGACACAAGGCACATCACGATCTGCATACTTCCTATGTTGCGCGTGAAAAATTCAAGAAATAATTTCGCCTTTCTGCCGCATTCTTTGAGTGCGGCAGATTTGTTATCTGATTCGGAGGAAAAATTATGCTGAAAACTGATCCGGCGGTTTTTGCCGTCGGAAATCAATATCAGATCATGGCACCGGTGGAAAAACAGTGCCTTTTTTGGGTCGAGGTCGGAACTGAAAAATATTTCGATTCGGCAAACGGAGTTTTGCGCTCCGACTGTCATTTTCACCGTGTCGAACTGCCGATGTCTGTTTTGGACGGGGCAGGGAAATACACGGTCTGCACCAGAACGGTGATCGACCGGAAACCCTATTCACCCGAAATTGAGGATACCGTCCGCCGACAGTATTCTTTTACTCCGGTAAAAACCGATTCGCCGCGGGTTTATTGCATTTCGGACGCGCACTGTCAGGTAGAAGAACCGATCCGCGCGGCGCGCGCCTTCGGAAAGATCGACCTGCTGATACTGGACGGCGATCTGCCCGATTGTGCGTATAACGTTGAATTTTTCGAGGGCATTTACCGCATCGCCGCTGAGATCACCCACGGCGGACTGCCCATTGTTTCGGCGCGGGGCAATCACGATCTGCGGGGGTACGTTGCGGAGCGTTACGCCGAATGTTTCCCGAATCAAAACGGGAATACCTATTACACTTTCCGCTTGGGATCCATTTGGGGCGTTGTGCTGGATTGCGGTGAGGATAAAGCGGACGATTTTCCTGATTATAACGGTATTATTTGCTGCCATGAATTCCGCCGCGGGCAAACGGCGTTCCTGCAAAAAATCATTGAAAACGCCGAGAAGGAGTATCTTGCGCCGGGCGTCAAAAAACGCTGGGTGATCTGCCATAATCCCTTTGTGCATTGTATGAGTTATCCCTTTGATATCGAAACCGACATCTATGGCGAATGGATCGGACTGCTGCGTGAAATGAAACCGGATTATATGATCTGCGGTCATCTTCATTCGGAAGAAGTCCATACGGCCGAAGACGGATTCAGTACGAACGGTGCGCTTTGTCCGGTGCTGGTAGGGGGGATCCCCGGACGTGATAAGCCGTTCTGGCACGGAATGGGACTGGAATTTTCCGAAACCGGCTGTCACGTCGCTTTTACCGATCAGGACGGAACGGTGCTCGGAGAGTATACCTTATAAACGGAATATCTTTACAAATTTCGTCAAAAAGGTTGACAGTCCCGAAAACTTATGATAATATACGAGTATTGATAGAGGCGCGGGCTTCATCAGTAGTGTCGCGAAAAGGCGCGGAAACGCCGCGGTACGAAAGGGAATCCTGCCGAAATGACCGTTTCGGTTTCCGTCGGGCGGTCGTTGGGACGTTGTATAAGATATAACGTACTGTCACTGTTGTGGAGCGCTATCGTTTTTATCGGTTTTATTTAACGATTGTGCTGCGTGGCAGTGCAATCGTTAATTTTTTGGTTAGGAGAGAGAAAAATGCAGAAGAAAAAGTTAGTCAAATGGTTTGCCATCGTGGCAGTTTGCGTACTCGTTTTCTCGTTTGGCTGCATGACGATCGCCGCGGAAGATGACGCGGCAGCGCCGGCAGGCAACACCTTTACCGTGTCGATCGACGGTGAGGAAACCGAATACGATCTGTCGGACGGTGAATCCGCACAGGCCTATGTGGACGGTTACGCCGACAATCTGGGTGCCGATGCCGATTTTGAATCGCATCTGGATACCGCTTTGGCCACCGTTCGTCAGTCGGTCAAATCCTACGCGACGATCTGGGCATTACTGCCGCCGGTCATCGCCATCGTACTGGCGCTGATCACGAAAGAGGTTTACTCTTCGCTGTTTATCGGTATTCTGTGCGGCGGATTGCTGTATTCCAATTTCACTTTGGAAGGTACGGTCGTACATACGTTGCAGGACGGTTTCATTACCAGTGTCGCCGATTCATATAATATCGGTATTCTGATCTTCCTTGTTATGCTGGGTGCCATGGTCGCCATGATGAATAAAGCGGGCGGTTCGCGTGCGTTCGGACGTTGGACTTCCAAACACATCAAGACCCGTGTCGGTGCGCAGTTGGCTACCGTTTTGCTGGGTGTTCTGATTTTCATTGACGACTATTTCAACTGCCTGACCGTCGGTTCGGTCATGCGTCCGGTCACCGATAAGAAGAATATTTCCCGTGCGAAACTGTCTTATCTGATCGACGCCACGGCGGGTCCGGTCTGCGTCATCGCACCGATCTCATCATGGGCGGCGGCGGTCGCCGGTTTTGCCAAGGGCGCCGGTGCCAAGAACGGTATGTCGCTGTTCATCAGCGCGATCCCGTTTAACTTCTACGCTTTGCTGACCATCGTTATGATGATCTTCCTCGCGGTCACCAATTTCGATTACGGCCCGATGAAGAAACATGAAATCAACGCGCAGAACGGTGATATCTTCACTTCCGATCCGCTGGAAGAAGTTTCCAATGAAACGGGCGTCAGCGAAAAAGGCAAGGTCATTGACCTGATCATTCCGGTCGTGGTGCTGATCATTGCCTGCGTGATCGGTATGATCTATTCCGGCGGATTCTTCTCCGGTGAAAACTTTATCGACGCCTTCTCCAACAGTGACGCGTCGGTCGGTCTGGTCATCGGCTCGTTCGTTGCGATCATCTTTACCGTTATCTTCTATCTGTGCCGCCGCGTGCTGAACTTCAAACAGTGCATGGATTCTCTGCCGGAAGGCTTCAAAGCCATGGTCCCGGCGATCATGATCCTCTGTTGCGCGTGGACGCTGAAGACGATGACGGACTCGCTCGGCGCGAAGGTCTTCATCTCCGATCTCATCAACGGCCCGGCGGCCGGGCTTCAGAACTTCCTGCCGGCGACCATCTTCGCAATCGCCATCATCCTCGCGTTCTCGACGGGCACGAGCTGGGGCACGTTCGGCATTCTGATTCCGATCGTGCTCGCGGCGATACCGGCGTCTCAGATGACGATCATCGCCGTCTCCGCGTGCATGGCCGGTGCGGTGTGCGGCGACCACTGCTCGCCGATTTCGGACACGACGATCATGGC
>JAZRWX010000043.1:0-9123 GCA_045599905.1 Acutalibacteraceae bacterium | reverse complement strand
GCCGGCGTCTATGCCATGGCCACTCAGGGAGGACGGCAGATCTTTATTACCGGCCATTCGGAGTATGACGCCAACACGCTGAAAAACGAGTACGTGCGTGACGTGAACGAGGGCAAGCCGATCGAGATCCCGAAAAACTATTTCCCCGATGATGATCCGACCAAGGACCCTGTTGTCCGCTGGCGTTCCCACGCGAACCTGCTGTATTCCAACTGGCTGAACTATTTTGTGTATCAGACCACCCCGTACGATATTTCGGAAATTAAATGACACGATGTGTTCCGCTGTGCGGAACGTGATGTGTACGCCGTACGTGATGTGCCTGCGGGCGAGGGTGGAACACAACACTTTGCAATTTATCGTTAAACATCACAAAAGCAAAAGAACCTTCCGTTTGGAAGGTTCTTTCTTTTCTTATTTGGCAAATTTTAATGCAATCTTCCGTTTTTGCTATTCGTAGGGGCGAACTGTGTTCGCCCGATAATATTTCCGAAAACAAAACTCGTCAATGAAAATACCGGTATATTGAATAATGATTTCAAAACCGTACTACAAACATTATTCTTGCACAATGCAACGGGCGAACGCAGTTCGCCCCTACCTGTTACAATCCGGCGATCATTTTCTTGGCGCAGACCAGATCGCGCACGTCGACCGTGCCGTCGGTGTTGTAATCGGCGGAAGCGGAAATTGCTTCTTTGCCCAACAGCGCCCGCATCAGCCGCACCATATCGTCGGTGGTGGGAACGGGCGCGACGCCGTTTTGCACCGTAACGGTAAAGGTGGTGCTGACCCCCACATAGGTCAGGGTGACCGTTTTGGTACCGGGGGTGGAAAAATCATCGCACGTAATATCGCAAAAATCATCGTAATACCATTCCAACCGCTTGCCGGGCAGATAAACGGCAACGATCAACCCCTCAACGTTCAATTCTTCGCCGACGTTGTAAACCACCTTATCCGGCACCGAAAAGACCTTCATTTTAAGGGGCCTTGAAACAAACGGATGCCCGTTTGCCGCGGCGTACCGTTCGGCTTCACTTCCCGGCTCGCCGTAAATGGTAATGTAACAATTCCTGAACGCGTTCTCGCCGATACTCGTCACGTTGCTTCCGATTATAACTTTGGTAATTTTCGTGCAGGAATCAAATAACTTTTCCGGAATTTTTACCACGGAATCCCCAAAAGTCACGGTAATGCCGGTTTCGCTGTTTCCGATGTTATAAAATATACCGTAAGAAGTGGTCGAGTTGTCAAGCGCCCGGGCATTGTAATGGACTTCGGTCAGCCCCGTGCATGCCCGAAACGCATATTCGCCGATGCCCGTCACGCTTTCCGGGATCGTAACACTTGTCAGTCCCGTACACCTGTCAAACGCGAATCTTCCGATACTCGTCACACCGTCCGGGATCACCAAATCGGTCACCAATTCACCGTTCAAGTACAGATTGCGCGCATAATACAAGGGGTTGGACGCGTAGGTGATAAACGTGATATTACACCACGCCGCCAGATCGGTGATATAAACGCCAGTCAGTCCCGTGCAGCCGGAAAACGCGTAACTTCCGATTTTTGTCACGCTGTCCGGGATCGTAACGCTCGTCAGTTCCGTGCAATTCTGGAATACATCATAGCTGATACTTGTCACACCGCTGTCGATAATGACTGTTTTAATGGATGAGCGACTGTCATTCCACGGTACAGATTCTTCGTTCACAAACTCCGTCATTGCCCCGGTTCCCGAAACGGTCAGTACACCGTCGATCAGATCCCACGTCAGATTATCGCCGCAGGTGCCGGATGTTTCCGCGCTGACGGCAACCGCTCCCATCGGTAGTACGGCACACAACAGTACCAGACATAAAAACACAGAACAAAGTTTTTTCACAATATAACCTCGCTTCATATTATTTATCTGTATTGTATCACAATTTACCGATAATTACAAGGCAATCCATTGCTATACGCGAAAAATCAAACCTGCCGCCTTTGGTTATAATTGCACACATTGGTTATTTCGTGGATTGCTTCGCTGTGCTCGCAATGACACCTTTTTCGTGCCGCGGCACGATGTGTGCCCTCTTTTTTTACGCCTGAAAAACCCGGTTTTTCTTGACACCCGCCCGCCGGTTTGGTATAATAGACATATATTTTTATCATAAATAACAGTTCACGGGAGGAACGCTTTATGAATTTTTTTGAAGACCTGAAAACTTACGATCCGGACGTTGCCGCGGCTTGTGACAAAGAACTTGCCCGTCAACGCCACAACGTCGAACTGATCGCCAGCGAAAACATTGTTTCCCGGGCGGTTTTGCTTGCCGCGGGCGGCGTGCTGACCAACAAATACGCCGAAGGGTATCCGGGTAAGCGGTACTACGGCGGCTGTCAGTGCGTGGACATTGTGGAAGACATTGCACGCGAACGTGCCAAAAAACTGTTCGGCGCGGAACACGCCAACGTTCAGCCCCATTGCGGCGCCAGTGCCAATCTGGCGGTCTTTTTCGCCCTGCTTCAACCGGGCGACACCGTCATGGGCATGAATTTACAGCAGGGCGGTCACCTTTCGCACGGATCGCCGGTCAACATTTCGGGTAAGTATTTCAACGTTGTCCCCTATGGTGTGGACGACGTGACCGAACGCATCGACTATGACGAAATGCTGCGCATCGCCAAAGAATGCAAACCGAAACTGATCGTGGTGGGCGCCAGCGCCTACTCCCGTATTATTGATTTCCCCCGCTGCCGCGAGATCGCGGACGAAGTCGGGGCGTACCTGATGGTCGATATGGCACACATCGCCGGCCTGGTCGCCGCAGGGGTACATCCCTCCCCCGTGCCGTATGCCGACGTGGTCACCACCACCACCCACAAGACCCTGCGCGGTCCCCGCGGCGGTATGATATTATGTAAACAGGAATTGGCCGCAAAAATCGACAAGGCCATCTTCCCCGGCACGCAGGGCGGACCCTTGATGCACATCATCGCCGCAAAGGCGGTCGCCCTGGGCGAAGCCATGACCGACGAGTTCAAGGCGTACGGAAAACAGATCGTGACTAACGCCGCCGCGCTGTGCGATCAGTTGACCGCCAACGGCATTGAAATCGTTTCGGGCGGCACCGACAACCACCTGATGCTGCTGAAACTGCTGAACGCCGGCATTTCCGGTAAGGAGCTGGAAGCCCGTCTGGACGCGGTCCACATCACCGCCAACAAGAACACCATTCCTAACGATCCGGCAAGTCCATTCGTTACCAGCGGTCTGCGCATCGGCACACCGGCGGTCACCACCCGCGGATTCAAAGAGCCGGAAATGGTACAGATCGCCAACTGGATCACCGATATTATCCATGATTACGACGGGAATAAGGCCCGTATTTCGGACGAGGTACAAGCCCTCTGCGAAAAATTCCCGATCTATTGATCCTATAAAACGCAAGACCTCCCGAAAGGGAGGTCTTTTTTGTTTTATGTAAACCTATTTTAAGTTCTCCGCGTTGCGCCGGACCGGTTTTTCCCCGCGCCACGCGTATGCCCTGCCGGAAATATCCTCCCCGACCGTGAAACGATCCCGGTACCCTTCGGCAAAGGCGGTCAGCGGCGCGATTTTCACCCCGTCGTTCAGCGGACAGACCTCGGCACAGATATCACAGCCCCAGACCAGTCCGTTCCGGCGCAGAAGTTCGGCTTCCGCCGGGGAAAGTTCCCCTTTTTTCTGTGTCAGCGCCGACAGGCACACCACCCCTTTCGGGCAGGCGGCGGCGCAGGCACCGCAATGGGGGCATTCGGCATAGCGGTCGGGCGCGGTGACGGCAAGATCGGTCACCCACTCGCCCAAAAAGACCCAACTGCCGAACTTTTCGGTGATCAGCAGTCCGTTATCGCCCCGGACACCCAGTCCGGCGGCCGCGGCGGTATGCACTTCGGGGATGGGGGAATTATCCTGAAACCACACGAAACGGTTTTCGGGAAATACGCGGCAAAGCCGTTCGGTCACGGCGGCGGCGATCCGCTCGCAGACCGAATGATAGTCCGGCACGGCGGCGTACCGACTGATATTCAGCGGTTTTTGCGCCTCCACCCGATACGGAAACGCGCAAATAATGACCGTTTTCGCGTTTTCGGGCAGGCGTGCCGCGGCACGGCAGGCGATCAGATGATCTTTCACCCGGTCAAAATCACAAAACCCGAACAGTTCAATGCCGTTTTCGCGCAGAACGGCGGCGATCTTTTCTTTCGTACCGACTCCCCCTTTCAATATACGCAGAACACCCTCCGCTTTGCAGAGGGTGTTTTTTCTTTATTTTTCTTCCGTGCGGCTTAACACCACAATGCCGAATTCACCGAAATTGATGGTCAGCGCGCTGTCCTTGAATTTATATTTCACATCGTATTCCTTGCCGTCATCCCACTTGAAGTGGACCTGTCCGTCCTTCATGCGCCAGATGCCGTCGTTGGAATTGCCCTCTTCCTTTTTGTCTTCCAGATAAATAATACGGGTCGCGTTATAGTTGGAATCGAAGGTCAGTTCCAGTTTCACGCCGGTATATTCCCCGGTGAAATCCCCCTGCCACGTGCCGACAATCCGTTCGGCGTCGGTGCGCTTTTTTGGGGTCGTGTTTCCGTCGGTGCGCTCGAACTGGACAAACTTGCCGTCCAGTTGGAAAATCAGCGAATTTTCATCCACCGTAACGGAAGATTGGGTTGTTTCCCCGTCTAGCGTCAGCGTCAGTTGCTTGGCCTTGTCGTCCACCTGATAAGTACCGGCGGAATTTTTGCAAGTTTCGTCCCACAAGTTGGTTTTTGCTGCCGTGAACGCGCCGTCTTTCGTAAATTCGACCAGCGTGTAATAGTCGGCGCTTTCGTTCGCCCACTTGCCGACGATCTGCACCGAAACGGGCTCGACGATCTCCATAGCCTGATTCAGCGGTTTGGAAAGATCAAGTTCGCAGGCGGAAAGCGTCAATACGACCGCCGCCAAAAGCAACGCTGTCAGTACGGTTTTGATCCGATTCTTCATGATTTTCCCCTCTTTACAGATTTTCTTTTCGCACCGATCTGAAAAATTCACTTAACAGTCCGGCACATTCTTCTTCGCAGATGCCGCCGTAAATTTCGGGGCGGCTTTCATAACCGACGGTTGCCAGATCGACCACACTGCCGAAACTGCCGGCACGCAGATCGTACGCGCCGAAAACCACCATGCCGATCCGGGCATTCAAAATCGCCCCGGCGCACATGGGACACGGTTCCAGCGTGACGTACAGCGTACAGTCATCCAGCCGCCAGTCCCCGACCGCCTCGCAAGCGGCGGAAATGGCGTCGATTTCAGCGTGGGAAAGGACGCTTTTGGTCTGTTCCCGACGGTTGTATCCCGTTCCGATGACCCTGCCATCCTTTACAACAACGGCGCCGACCGGAATTTCCCCCGATGTCCCGGCGATTTTCGCCAGTTCCATGGCGGAACGCATGAATTCACGGTCGATCCCGATTTTCGCCACAAAAATTCCCCCTTACAACGGGTTTACGATACGATATCGAATCCGCCGGAGCGACCGTTTTCATCTGCCCCGAAACGGCGCACCGAAAACAGGAAGACCGGCTCTAAAAAGCGGAACGGCACCGACAGAACGGTACCGATGACCGCCCGCGCGACCGACGCGCGCAGCAGTACACGGTATTCCGCGATCAGCGCGATAATACGGTAGATCACCGCCACGGCCGCCAGGAAAAACAGCCATCCCGACAACGCGCGCAGCGGATCATAGACCGCTTCCGTGACCGTGCCGCCCGAAGAAACGATGCGGTCAGCGTCAGCAACGATCCCGACAAAAGTATAGGCATACATTCCGAAGACCGTCAGCCAAATCCCGGTTTTCAGAACGGAAAAAGCGGTATATATCACCGCAAAGACGTTTTTCTTCGGAAAAGCGATCTGTCCGAGCGCGTACACCCTGAAAAACGGCGCGAACGCACGCCACGGACAGTCATTTTCCCCCAACAGATCTGAAATCGCGGTCGATTTCAGAAAATACAACACGATCCCGATCAGCGCGAAGATGATCAGCCCGATAAAGACGGCCGCAAAAACGGCGGCGGCATTTACCATACGGAATCCCTCTTTCTTATGTGACAAAATAAGATATGCTTTCGGTCAGGCACATCACGATGAAAAACAGCACGGTCGGCGAGGCGAAAAAGGTAACACAACGCTCGTCCAGCGGCATATCGCACAGCGGCTTTTTGAAAGTGAAAAAGTCCTTTTCATTCCGCAGCCGGATCAGCGACACCACGGCAAGTCCCATACTGATAACCAAAAACAGCATCATGCAGATACTGCGTGCCGTACCCGAAATGACGGTCGAAAACTGGGACATGATGACCGAAAACAGATTGTTGGCGGCGTGGATAATGACACCCGGCCACAGCGAGCCGGTTTTGACGCGGACGAACCCCAACGCCAACCCGACCAGAAACGCGAACGGCATCTGGTCAAAGTTGCCGTGCATGATCCCGAACAGAATGGCGGTGATCATGGTGGCAAAACCCTCGCCATACGGTTCCAGCAAACCGAAAAGCACGCCGCGGCAGGCAAATTCCTCGACCAGCGGCGGAACAATGGCGGTCGAAATAACGCATAAAATGAATCCCCAGAAACCGGGCGGTTCTTTCAGCTGCGTGACCTCGTACTGAACGCCGACGTCTTCAAAAAATCCGGTACAGTACTGTACCGCGATATCGGCAAAAGCACTCATTCCCATACCCAACCAAAACAGCGGCATGGCCCGGCCGGTCGGCCGCCTGAACGCGACGACTTCCCGAACGGGGCGGTCTTTGACCACGGCGACCGCCAGAAACGGAACGATAAAGGAAAAGGAGGACAGCACGATCTGCGCTACCTGCTGACCCGTTCCCGTAGAGATCATTTCATACGCGCGTGTCCGGCTGATATTCAGTTGTTCCGCGATCCAGTAATAGATCCTGAACCAACGTGCCAGCAGCAGTGTCATAATGACCAGCGGAACGCCGATACGGGTCGCGCGGAACCACAGCGCGCGCGGACTGTTCAGCCGCGCCGCCGTATTCTCGTCAAACGGAGCAGAAAAAGCTTTCATATAAGCAGGATTCCTCTATTCCGGAAAATTATTCTTCTTCCGCGCCTTCCATGGCGTCGGCGCCGGCTTCCTCAACGGTGTCGGTGACTTCGGACTCGTCATGTTCGGCTTTCGCGACCGACAGTACCTTTTCACCCTCGGCGACCTTCATGACACGGACGCCCTTTGCCGGACGGCGGATGGTCGAAAGATCGCCCGCGAAAATGCGGATGATGATGCCGTTGGAAGCGATCATGATCAGGTCTTCGTCTTCTTCGACCGGCAGAACGGCGGCAACGTCACCGTATTTGGCAACACGGTAGTTGGTCACGCCCTTACCGCCGCGGGATTGCAGACGGTAATCGGCGATCGAACTGATACGCCCGTAACCCGTTTCGGTCACGGTCAGAATACGGGTATCTTCGTTGCAGATCGCCATATCGACCACGAAGTCGTCCCCGTTTTTCAGTTCTATGGCTTTCACGCCGCGGGCGGTACGGCCCATGGCGCGGACGTCGGTTTCGCGGAAGTGGATCGCCATACCCTTATGAGTACCGACCAGCAGACTGTCTTCGCCCGTTGTCATGCGGACGTGCGCCAGTTCGTCCCCTTCGTCGATCGACAAAGCGATGATACCGGTCTTTCGGGTATTCTTGAAGTCGGACAGACGGGTGCGCTTGATAATGCCCTTCCGGGTGATCATGGTGATATACCGCTCGTCCTCGTCCTTGACGGTGGTCGGGATGATGACCACGATCTTTTCGTCCGGCATCAACGGCACGACGTTGACGATGTTCAGCCCCTTGGAAGTACGGCTGCCCAGCGGAATTTCATATGCCTTGACACGGTAGGCACGGCCGAGGTTGGAGAACAGCATGATCGTATCGTGCGAAGAGCAGACGAACATACTTTCCATGGTGTCGTCCTCACGGGTCTTCATGCCGGTAATGCCCTTACCGCCGCGGTTTTGAACGTTATATTCGCTGGACGGAACACGCTTGATATAGCCGCCCGTCGTCTTGGTGATAACACATTCTTCTTCGGGGATCAGGTCTTCGATATCGACCTCGCCGGCGACGTCCGAAATTTCGGTGCGGCGTTCATCCGAGAATTTATCACGCAGGTTGAGCGATTCGGTCTTGACGATATCGAGTACACGCTCGTGATGCGCCAAAATATCGTCGCATTCCTTGATGAATTCCAGTTTTTCTTTCAATTCGTCCAGAATTTTCTGTTTTTCCATACCGGCCAGTTTACCCAACTGCATCTGCACGATGGCGGTGGTCTGGATATCGTCCAGTCCGAAGCGGTCGGTCAGCGCCTGCTTACTTTCGGGAATGGTTTTGCTGGAACGGATAATGGCAATGACTTCGTCGATAAAGTCCAGCGCCACCTTTAACCCCTCTAAAATATGGGCGCGCTCGGCGGCTTTGCGGCGGTCGAACGCCGTGCGGCGGCGGATGATGTCACACTGGAAGTCGATGGCGTTTTGCAGCATCTCTTTCAGCGTCAGCACCTGCGGTTTGCCGTTCACGATCGCCAGCATGATCGCGCCGGAGGTGGTTTGCAGCGCGGTATAACTATACAGTTTATTCAGAATGACCTGCGGATTGGCATCGCGTTTGATATCGACCACAATGCGCATACCGCCGTCCCGTTTGGAGGAGTAGTCGACCACGTCGTCGATGCCTTCAATGCGCTTTTCGGCGGCAAGGTCGTAAATGTTCTTGACCAGGTCTTTTTTACGGACTTTATAGGGAATTTCCGAAATAATGATACGGAATTTACCGTTTTTGGTTTCTTCGATCTCGGCTTTGCCGCGCACGGTGATCTTACCGCGCCCGGTGGCGTAGGCGGCACGGATGCCGGCACGGCCCATGATGATGCCGCCGGTCGGGAAATCCGGTCCCTTGATGTACTGGCAGATCTCCTGCAAATCGGCGTCGGGGTTGTCGATCAGACAGCACATACCGTCAATGACTTCACCGAGGTTATGCGGCGGAATGCTGGTCGCCATACCGACCGCGAT
>JAZRWX010000042.1:0-6654 GCA_045599905.1 Acutalibacteraceae bacterium | reverse complement strand
AGAGCACGGTCGGACTATTCTTACGATATATGGTTTGTATGTTGTTATTATGGCTACAATAATGTTTGTATATTGCTTATGTAATCACCATAAAAAGAAAGCAACAATAACACTCTTGGATTTTTTATGCTACTTTGCCACGATGATTTTGCAAATCGTTTCTTCAATACCAATCATTTTTTATTTTTTGGAGTTATTTAAATATTGGGATAGATTATCGAATACAATTTGGGTGCTGTTTCTATTCCCAATTCCATTTGCTATTTTTTGTGGCGGGATTCTCGGATTAATGGGAATACCACTTGGACTAATGTTTCTTTTTTCCGGAATCGGTGAAGAGAATTCAAAAGAAGATCCAATAGGGACTTTGTTTATAGCATTTATAATGTGCTTGATTTGTGTTGTAGGAATTCTATTACTAACAAAACTTATCAGTGTTCTATAAAATTTCTAATACATCAAAATTTTTAGTAAAATTCATAAAAATGCTTGACCTTTCGGGGGTAGTGTGTTATAATGCTATTACCTCTGAAAGGCTCTTTTTTTTTGCGCCTATTTTTGCAAAACGGGCCTATCATTGTAACTCCACCGTATGTAGCGCAGTGCTTTCAAAATGCCGCAATATCTGGCGTTTCGGCGCGGTACGGTCGACTACTGAGGGAGGCGTTTCCTTTCGTCGGTGTGTTTGTCCGCACACGGGTACGAAAGAAAAAATTATTTCCGTAAAACGGGAGGTGCCGTTAATGAGAGTTAAAATTACTTTGGCTTGCACGGAGTGCAAACAGCGCAACTACAACACGATGAAAAACAAGAAAAACGATCCGGACAGACTTGAAATGAACAAGTATTGCAGGTTCTGTAAGAAGCACACCCTGCACAAGGAAACGAAGTAAGGAGGTTGACACAATGAAAACAATCAATCGCGTTTTACAGATTCTTACGATTGCTTTCGGACTGGCAGCCGTCGTTCTGTTCTTCTTCAAGTTCGTCACCATCACGGCAGGGGCCAATTCCTATAACGCCAGCGGCGTTCAGTTGGCTTTCGGTATCAAGTTGGCAGGCATGACCGGCAACTTGGCAAAATCCGCTGATCTGACTTTCTGCTTTTTAATGACGGTGATCGGATTTGTGATGAGCGCGCTGACCTTCAAGTCCAAAAAGGTGCGTTATGCCGCACCGGCTTTTGGTCTGGTTACAGCGATTTATATGTTGGTGGTAACTTGCAGTTTCCCGAAACACGCTCATCGTTTTATCGACGCCCGTTCCATTGTATCGGATTCGGCTCTGGCGGGAATCAAAAATACGTCGATGATCTTAATCTGCACGCTCGTGCTGTTCCTCTTCACGATCTGCGGTGTCGCCTATCTGTTGGTTGACGACCGTCTGGAAGTGGCAGCGTCCAAGGGCGCGAAGCTCACGATCCCGCAGCGTATTGCTCGTTTCTTCCGCGATTACAAGAGTGAGGTCAAGAAGATCGTATGGCCCGGTTTCCGCGATGTTGTCAAGAACACTTTGATCGTTTTGGTGATCTGCCTGCTGATCGGTATTCTGATCTGGGTATGTGATAAGGGACTTGGCGAACTGATCAAATGGATCATGAGCGGTAAGGCCTAAAACCGAACGGGAGTGGAAAAGAATGGCTGACAATACGGAAGCAAAATGGTATGTCGTTCATACCTATTCCGGTTATGAGAACAAGGTCGCGAACGATCTTGCCACCATGGTCGAAAGCCGCGGTATGCAGGATCTGATTCAGGATATCAATATCCCGACCGAAACGGTTACCGAAATCAAGGACGATACTAAACGGGAAGTCGAACGTAAGGTTTTCCCGGGTTACGTTCTAGTTAAGATGATCGTCACCAACGACAGTTGGTACGTTGTCCGCAATATTCGCGGCTGTACCGGTTTCGTGGGTCCCGCTTCCAAGCCGGTCCCCCTGACCGATGCGGAAGTTGCCGCTTTGGGCGTTGAAAAGCACAGCGTCGAAGTCGGATATGCGATCGGCGACAATGTCAAGATCATCAGCGGTCCGTTGGAGGGCTACGGCGGTGTTGTCCGTGCATTGGACATTGCCAACAACAACGTATGCGTAGGTCTCTCAATGTTCGGCAAAGAAACGCCGGTCGAGTTGGAACTTGACCAGATTTCTCTTGCTGATTAAATCTGTTAATACGCAGAAATGCCTATTATGGAAACCGTATGGTTTCGGGGCGCGGTACGGCCCGAACAGTACCAAGGTGGGAGGAGCGGACAGATGACCGTTCCGCCAGGTGTAAAAAAAATACACAGTTACCACGAATAATGGAGGTGCTAACGAATGGCTCAGAAAATTACAGGCTACATCAAGTTACAAATTCCGGCAGGAAAGGCTACACCGGCCCCTCCGGTCGGTCCGGCACTCGGTCAGCACGGTGTGAACATCATGGCGTTTACCAAGGAATTCAACGAACGCACGAAAAATGACGCGGGTTTGCTGATCCCGGTCGTCATCACCGTTTACGCAGACCGTTCTTTCAGTTTCATCACCAAGACCCCGCCGGCTGCTGTCCTGATTAAAAAGGCATGCGGTCTTGACAAGGCGTCGGGTACTCCGAACAAACTGAAAGTCGCTAAGATCACGAAGGAGCAGGTACAGAAAATCGCCGAAACCAAAATGCCCGACCTCAACGCGGCAAGCATTGAATCCGCTATGAGCATGATCGCCGGTACGGCGCGCAGCATGGGTATTGAAGTCGTCGATTGATTCTCTCTCGTGGGAGGAAATTTCCGATTTAACCACTTATTGGGAGGTAAATAATGAAACACGGTAAAAAGTATAATGACAGCGCGAATTTGATCGAAAACGGCAAATTCTACGATGTCGCCGAAGCGGTGGATCTTGCTTGCAAGACCGCTACCGCAAAATTTGATGAAACGGTTGAAATCCACGTTCGTTTGGGCGTTGACTCCCGCCACGCTGACCAGCAGGTCCGCGGCGCGGTCGTTCTGCCGAACGGTACCGGTAAAACCGTACGCACCCTGGTCTTTGCCAAGGGTGATAAGGCGGATGCCGCCACTGCCGCCGGCGCAGATTACGTCGGTGCCGAAGAACTCGTTGCCAAGATCCAGAACGAAAACTGGCTTGATTTCGACGTTTGTATCGCTTCGCCGGACATGATGGGCGTTGTCGGTCGTTTGGGTAAGGTTTTAGGTCCGCGCGGCTTGATGCCGACGCCGAAAGCCGGTACCGTCACCCCCGACGTTGCCAAGGCAGTCACCGAAGCCAAAGCCGGTAAGATCGAATACCGTCTGGACAAGACGAATATCATCCACTGCCCGATCGGTAAGGCATCTTTCGGCCCGGAAAAATTGCAGGAAAACCTTGACGCTTTGATGGGCGCTATTGTGAAGGCGAAACCCGCCGCCACGAAAGGTCAGTACGTTCGCTCTTGCGCGATCGCTACCACCATGGGCCCCGGCATCAAGCTGAATGTTGCGAAATACAACTGATTTTTCCAAATAATTAGCACCCCCGTTTCCGGGGGTGCTTTTTTGTTTACATATTTCTATACGCGTCGGGTCGGAACGTCACTTACGGTGTCACTTCCGGCCAGCGCAGTTCACAGCCCAACGCGGTCTGGCATTGCGAAAGCCCTTCCTGTAACAGATTTCTGGTGCGCTGGTAAGAATTCTGCGCACTGGTCGCGTTCGAACCGGAAAGACCGAAACGGTCAGCGCCCGCCGTTTCGTTGTCCAGCGGATATACGGTATACCGGGCGGTATAAATGCCGTTTTTGTATCCTGACTTTTCCATGCCGACCCACATTGGAACGGCATCCACGCCGGTCAGCGTGGTCGTACCGTCGCTGTCTTTGGTAAAGGTGTAATAGAACAGCACACCGTCCTCGGTGTGACCGGTTTCACAGCAGCCGGTCATCTGCTCTTTCCGCTGATTGGAAACCGAGTTGCCCATCGAGTACAGACAGACGGTGGTATGATCACTGCCCGAAGCGTGCAGCAGTTCCATCGGTTGGATCACGTGCGGATGTCCGCCGACGATCACGTCGACCCCCATGTCGCACAGTTTCTGGGCAATGGTTTTCTGCCAGGTGTTCGGTTGTAACTGATATTCTTCGCCCCAGTGCATATAAAAGACGATGGCATCCGCGCCGCCGTCCCGCATGGCGGCGACCGTTTCTTCGGCGGCGGTGTAAAACTCGTCGATAAAGTCATAGGAAAACGAATTGACCAGTTCTTTACCGTCGTCCGACACCCGGTTGCCGTTGAGGTATTTGCTTTTGTGGGTGGCTTGTCCGCCCGGTGCCGGGGTTTCATAGGTGAAACACGCCATACCGATCTGAATATCGTTGACGTTTTGGATCACAAAGGTCGGGTCGTCGGCGGTTGTGCGTGTTCCGATAAACGGCATTCCTTTTTCTTTCAACACCTGCGCGGTGCGGATCATGCCGTCCAATCCGGTGTCATAACAGTGGTTGTTGGCAGTCAGAAACAGTCCGATGTCCTGCTTTTTCAGCGTGTCGATCAGCACGTCAGGCGTGTTGAAAGCGGGGTATCCGGTGTACTCCCGGCCGTTGTTTCCGCCAAGCGTTACTTCTAAATTGATGACAGCAAGATCAGCTTCCTTAAAACGGTCGGAAACCTTGCTGAACATCGAATTGAAATCGTACTTGCCGCCGGCACGTTCCGCGCCCCATAAAACGGGGTTATGGATCAGAATATCGCCGGTGTTGACGACCGTTGCCGTCGTAACTTCGTGAACGGGCTCTTCCTTTTGGACAGAGGATGTATTTTGCGGCGTGCTGCTCGGTTGAACGGTTTCCGGCTCTTTTGACGTCAGGGAAGACACTAGAAGAATGATCCCGGCAACGATTACCGCAAGTACACCGATACAACTTCCGAGGAAGATCCGCCGTCTTCGCAGCGCTTTTTTTCGTGTCATTCTGTTTGCCATGGTAACACTCCTTTATAAAAACAGACAAAATACCGGCGGCAGTAAAACGGCCGGCAAAATATTCATGACCTTGATTTTTGTTGCGCCCATCATATTCATCGCGATCGCGATGATCAGCAAGGAACCGACTGCCGAGATCTGCGTGATCACGTCACCGTTTCCGGACAGCCACGGGCTGATAAATACCGCCAGCAGGGTCAGTCCGCCTTCCAGCACGAGTACCGGAACAGCCGAAAGCAGGACCCCGATCCCCAAAGCGGAGGCCAGCGCCATGCCCGAGATCGCGTCGATGACCGACTTGGAATAAAGCACGGTGTTATCACCGGAAATTCCGGAATTGATCGAGCCGACAATGGTCATCGCGCCGATACAGAACAGCAAAGTGGCGGAAACGAATCCTTCGGCGATCGTCCCGTTCGCGCCGCCCATTTTACGCTCGACAAAATCGCCGAGCCGATTGACCTGCCGGTCCAGATCCAGCCATTCGCCCAGCACGGCACCCACGGCGACCGACAGGATCATGACCAGCGGCTTAATTCCGTCGGACAGCAATCCGCTGATACCGACGTATAACACACACAGCGACATGGCTTTCATCAGTGTGTCTTTTACCTTTTCTGGAAATCCCTTGCGGAACAGCAGTCCCACCCCGGCACCGATGATCACCAGAAAAAAGTTGACAACGGCACCGCTGAACAGAATTCGTTTTAATACTTCCGTCATGGATTCATCTCCTTTTTGGTGAATAAAGCGTCTTCTTCGGTCATCTTACGCACCTGCCATTTTCATGACCAGCCGGTGCGGCAGGATTTTTGCCACGACCCGGTAGAATTTATAAAAGAAACGGTTGGTATAGACCCCTTTACGGCGGTGGGACGCTTTGAGTGATTGCTCCGCCATGACCCGCGGATTGACCCGCGGTAGCGTATCAAAGGTTTTGCTTGCGCCTTTGCTGATGTTGGCAATCGGCAGGAATTCGGTATCCATCGGGCCGGGGCATACCGCCAATACGTTGATGCGGCGTTTTTTCAGTTCTTCACGCATACAGCGTGAAAGACTCATGACGTACGCTTTTGTGGAACAGTAAACCGCCATACGGGTATTGGGCGCGAACGAGGCGATCGAGCAGGAGTTGATCATCTCCGCGCCGTCGGGCATAAAGGGCAGAGTCACCGCGGCAAAGTAGGTCAGCGCGGTGCAGTTCAGTTCGACCATGCCGGCGTTGTCTTCGGCGGAGATCTCGTCAAAATCGCCCAGTTTACCGAAACCGGCGTTATTGATCAGCAGCGCGACCTGCGCGTTTTCCTGTTTCAGCAGGGCGGTGTATTCACCGACGGCGCTGCGATCGGTAATGTCCAGCGGTACCGGACGGATCTTTTCACCCAATTCCGCTTTCAGATCTTCCAGTCGGGCGGCACGGCGTGCGATGATCCAGATTTCTTCCAGCAACGGATACTGTGTTAATACGGCACGTACAAACTCACGGCCCAATCCGGCGGAAGCGCCGGTAATAACTGCAATTCTCATAATCCACCTCAATAAAGTATTAAAACATTAAATTACATAATATATTATATTTATTATAGACGGAAAATCAAGTATAATTTGTGGTTTGCGGTTCTTTTGTTCCACAAGATGTGGAACGGTGCAAAACGAAACAAAAAAAATCGCTTGACAAACGGTTTTTCTTGTGGTAGAAT
>JAZRWX010000041.1:0-11900 GCA_045599905.1 Acutalibacteraceae bacterium | reverse complement strand
AATGGTTATTTTTATCGGATATCTGTTGAAAGTATATTTTGTTATTTGGCGTTTTTCGACTATGTTCGATTATGTGAAATTATCCGTTGCCGCTTTCTTTTCATGCGGCGCGGCTGCCATTGTCAGCGGTTTGGTCGGTATGACAAATCATTTGGATTTGAGCGTTACGATCATTGCGATGTTTGTAATTCTTTCAGTGGTAATGCTTCTGTTTCGCTTTGTCCTGCGAATGAATGATATCAAGAATCATTTAGACAGTAATGGTGAACGGAATATCAACAGTCCGTTGTCCGGGAATATTATGGTGATCGGTGCTGGTACAGCCGGCAGCCAATTTATTCGTGATCTCGGCACTTCGCCGCGCGAAAAAACGGCGGTACGGTGCGTGATTGATGATGATCCTGCAAAATTCGGTCAATACATTAACGGTGTGCCGATTTTCGGTGGAAGAGATCGGATTCCGTTCGCTGTTAAAAAATTTAACATTACGACGATCGTTTTTGCGATCCCGACCTGCGCAAAAGAACAGAAAGCAAATATAATGAATATTTGCCAGCTGACAAAATGCAAACTGTACACGATGCCTTCTTTGGATCAAATGCTGGAAAACGGTTCTACTGTTGCAACGGTGCGGGAAGTTCAAATTGAAGATCTGCTCGGCCGGGAAACTGTGGCGATGAACGTTGAATCGGTTATGAATTACGTTAAAGATCGTGTTGTCATGGTGACGGGCGGCGGCGGATCCATCGGTAGTGAACTTTGTCGGCAGTTGGTGGCGCACAGTCCGAAACAGTTGATAATTTTCGATATCTATGAAAATAATGCTTATGATATTCAAAACGAATTAAAACGTGATTATCCCGGTTTGGATTTGGTGACGCTGATTGGCTCGGTGCGCGACAGTAAACGGTTGAATTGTGTTTTCAAAAAATATCATCCGGAAATTCTTTATCATGCGGCCGCACATAAACACGTTCCGCTAATGGAGGAAAGCCCGAACGAGACCTTGAAAAATAACGTTTTCGGTACTTATAAAACTGCGCTTGCCGCAGCAGAAAACGGTGTTAATAAATTCGTTCTGATTTCTACCGATAAAGCGGTCAATCCGACAAACGTCATGGGTGCCAGTAAACGTATCTGTGAAATGATCGTGCAGACTTTCAACAAACGTTACGATACCGAGTTTGTCGCGGTCCGCTTCGGAAATGTTTTAGGCAGTAACGGCAGCGTGATCCCGCTTTTCAAAAAGCAAATTGCCGAAGGCGGCCCCGTAACGGTGACCGATCCGAATATCATTCGCTATTTTATGACCATTCCGGAAGCCACTTCTTTGGTTTTGCAGGCAGGTGCCACGGCAAAAGGCGGAGAAATTTTTGTTTTGGATATGGGAAAACCGGTGCGTATTCTGGATCTTGCGGAAAATCTGATTCGTTTGTCCGGTTTTGAACCTTATGTTGACATTGATATTAAGTTTACCGGATTGCGTCCTGGTGAAAAACTGTATGAAGAAATGCTGATGTCGGAAGAGGGTTTGAAACGTACCGAAAACGAGCTGATCTATATCGGACATCCAATCATCATTGATGAAGAATTGCTGAATAAGACTTTGGCGGAAATGAAAGCCGCTATGTATGACGACAGCATTGATGTGCGGGCTTTGGTGAAACGGATCGTTCCGACCTATCAGTATACACCGAAAGACAGCGGCGATTTCGTGCAAGCTTAAAATAGATCAAGTCTGCGGATGAACTGTCGGCAGACTTGATTTTTGTTGATGAAATACTTTGGAGGTAATGGTATGGTCAAGATTTCTCCATCCGTATTGACCGCCGATTTTCTGCGATTGGAATCGGATATCGAGCGGTTGCAGGACGCGGGTGTCGATATGCTGCATCTGGATGTTATGGACGGTATTTTCGTGCCGAATATTTCATTCGGTGTGCCGATCATTCAGTCCATTCGCAAACATACGGATTTACCGTTAGATGTTCATTTGATGATCGACCGTCCGCATCGGTATATAAAAGAATTTGCTTCGGTTGCAGATTGGTTAGGGTTCCATTATGAGGCCGGATCGGACAATGCCGCGCTGCTGCGTGAAATACGCGATCTCGGCTGTAAGTCCTGTATTACCATAAAACCCTGCACCGCACCGGAGGCAATATTCGATTTATTGCCGCTGTGTGATATGGTACTGGTCATGTCGGTCGAACCGGGCTTCGGGGGACAGAAATTCATGCCGTCCGCACTGGAAAAACTGACCGTTCTTCGTGATGAATGCAAGCGTCAAGGATTGAATATCGAACTGGAAGTTGACGGCGGTATCAACGGTGAAACGGCACCGCTGGCGGTAAAAGCCGGTGCAACAGTTTTAGTGGCAGGTAATTATATCTTTTCTGCTGATGACATGGGTGAACGCGTGCGTCAGATCCGTACGTTTGCGGACTGATTACCCGAATGCGTTGTATAAACCCGTAACGGCGTTATTTTTGCAGATGATCCGATCATATTCTTCTGCCGCGGCAATCGCTGTTTTACTTGTTGTCACGCTGTATTCATTACGCAGTTGTTCCAACAGATTATTTGGTATTATTGTTTGCAGACGGTAGCCGTTTTTGGTTTTATAGAGTTTGCTGTTGTCGTTTTTCGGGTGGATCAGCCGGTATAGGCGACATCCTGCGCGGATCATTTCCTCGCTGTTGTCAAATTGTATCAGGCAGACCGAAGAAGCGCGCAGACGTTTGTATTTTGACTTTTTCTTGGTCAGTTCGATCGAACAGCCGCCGTTGCGCGGCCGGACGTCAATGCGTACGCTTTTTGTATTTTGGAAAAAGGCGGTATTGGGAAACGCGCGGCCGATCAGTTCATTCAGCTTTTTTCGCGATTCCGGTTCGGAATAGTTGATCTGATCGTAATTTCCGAAAAGATTATGTACCTCTTCTCCTGAAAGAACAATGCGTAGTTTTCGGTCAAATGCTTCAATTATCATTTCCCAACGCCCTCCGTTTGGTTACTGTATAATAAATTCTATCACGCTGTTTTTTGCCTTTCAAGCGGTTAATTACGGTATATCTGCCTGTGTTTTGGTCATAATGGTCAAAGGTGGTAGTTATGAAAAAATCTTACAGATCATGCGGAAAATCATCGCTTTGCGTCTTTGGACGGACTGCGGCTTTGACCTTTCTGGCTTTGTTCTTGGTTCTGATCGGTTATTTTACCGCATCAGTATTATTTGAATATTATTAATGGGGTTTGCTGTTAAATGGATTATAATTTTTTGAAAAGCGGTACCGATGTGCGCGGGGTCGCCAGTGACCTTGGCGGTAATGATGTTCAGTTGACCGAAACGGCGGTTTTTGATATTACCGCCGCGTTCATTTATTGGATCTCTCTGAAAAAGGATGGGCCTTTTAAGGTCGCAATCGGTCATGATTCCAGAATTACCGCGGAACGAATTTCGCATAACATCAAAAATGCTTTGATCACATCCGGTGTGGAAGTACTGGACTGCGGTTTATGTTCCACGCCCGCTATGTTTATGACTACTGTTGATTTGAAAACGGACGCGGCGATCCAGATCACCGCAAGTCACCATCCGTTTGACCGCAACGGAATGAAATTTTTTTTGCCAGGCGGCGGTCTGGAAGGCGAGGAACTATCTGAAATACTTGCTTTCGCTTCGAATAATAAGCGCGTTGAACCACAGTGTAAAGGATCGGTGAAATTGGTTGATTATATGTCCGATTACGCGGCCGGCTTGCGCCGAATGATTTGTACGGCGTGCGGTAAGACCGAACAGGAAAAACCGCTTGCCGGTTATCATATCATTGTTGATGCCGGAAACGGCGCCGGCGGATTTTATGCTGACGATGTGCTGAAACCGCTGGGGGCAGACATCGGCGGAAGTCAGTTTCTGGAACCGGACGGTATGTTTCCGCACCATATTCCGAATCCCGAAAATGAAACGGCGATGGCAAGTATTTGCGAAGCCGTTGTGAAAAATCACGCCGATTTGGGATTGATATTTGATACTGACGTTGACCGGGCGGGCTGTGTAGACCGCGACGGTAAAGAAATCAACCGAAATCGACTGATCGCGCTCGCCGCACATATTGTTTTGCAGGAAAACGCCGGTGGCACTATTGTTACCGATTCTGTTACATCCGACGGTCTGAAATCTTTTATTGAAGATCATCTGCACGGGGTACATTATCGTTATCGCCGCGGTTATCGAAGCGTTATTGATAAAGCACGTGAACTTTGCGCCGCAGGGATCAACTGTCCGCTTGCCATTGAAACGTCCGGTCATGCGGCTTTGCGTGAAAACTTCTTTTTGGATGACGGCGCCTATCTTGTAACTAAAATCGTTATCGAGTTGGCACGCGGCAGAGATATTAAAAAAATGCTTGAACCGTTGGAAATGCCGGCGGAAT
Organism: Acutalibacteraceae bacterium; assembly: GCA_045599905.1. Taxonomy (GTDB): domain Bacteria; phylum Bacillota; class Clostridia; order Oscillospirales; family Acutalibacteraceae; genus UBA737. Next base: position 7,467 of record JAZRWX010000041.1, on the reverse strand, counting down.
CCGCAGAATACCGGATCAGCATTACGGTTCCGTATTTTCGGGTTTACGGCATGCGTGTGATCGACGAAATGACCGCATTTGCTAAAAAACATGACGGTTATCAGGTGGCGGCGGATAATTGCGAAGGGGTCCGTGTTTCAACGCCGAATGGCTGGTTTTTACTGCGGTTAAGTGTTCACGATCCGGTCATGCCGGTCAATTTTGAAAGCCGCGTCACTGGCGGTGTCAGCAGGGATATCGCGGAAATCCTGCCGTTCTTAAAACAGTTTGAATACCTGGATTTATCCGTGTTCGAATAAGTATTAAAAATCGTCCCGTTTTAAGGGACGATTTTTTGTTTGCTTATTTGCAGCCGCATCCGCAGTCGGTATCGCCCGGTCCGGCCTTTGGCGGAAAGAAATCATCGGTCGGAAACTGAATTCTGCGGAAGACATCACACGGCTGGTCGGTGGTATTGTCGCAATGTTTTTCCGGTATGCAGAAATCATATACCGGCACTAACATCTGCACGTTCCGTATCAGTTGGACGATGGTGAACAATCCAAGCGTCACATAGACGACAGGCGTTCCGCAAGGCAGTGAAGTGACAACGTTGCTGCCGACAAAATCACAGATCGGCTGGGGGATACAGCAACAGTCGTAGGTATCTCGCAGTTCACAGATCCGGCTTGATAACGCAACCGGGTCTACGCATTGTACGACACAGCGCGGCATATTGCTGGTGCGGCGTGCGGTCAGATCGCAGGGTCGGTCAACGTCTTCGTGAATGCGGCTTGAAAATACCTTAACATTACCGTCACTGCCGAACAGAATCACTTTCTTTTCGAACATAGCAATACCGTTCATGCAGGTCGGGCAGGTATTCGGCGCAAAATAAGCGTCAAAAGTACATAGGAAATAGAAGATCAGATCGCACGAGTAAAATCCCTTGTTGAAAGTGACCGGCTCTACGCTGATTTCTACTTTAAGTACTTCTGCCGAGCGCAGCCGAAGATTGACCGCCTGCTCGATTTTTGACTGGTCGTCTGCTGTAAAATAACAACGCAAATCCTCCAAGCAATCGCGATCACAGCATGAATCGTATACGCGGCCGGCATCGATACATACCGCTTCGTTTGCACACGTGTTTTCCGGCATATTGCCGAAAGTTCTTGCTTCTGGCATAAAAATCCTCCTGAAACATTAAGATTTTGTCTGTTAGTTCGTTTTTGACAGACCTAATCTATCTTATGTAACATTGCCGTTTTTGTTCGATAAAACAAAAATTTGTATTCTGATTTGTCCGTTTGACGATTTTTAGGATTGAATTCACGGGATATTTCAATATTTTTGAATATTTTTTTGCATATTCTCTTGAAATATGCAATGGAAATATGTATAATATATTTTGTATATTTATGAAAGCAGGTGCTTTATGACCAGAAAAGAAGCACGCGAGGAAACTTTTATTCTCGTTTTTGAAAAACAGTTCAATCCGGATCCGCTGGAAGATATTTTAAATTCTGCGGTCGAGGTGCGGGATATTGAACCGGACGATTATATTCGCCGTGTCTTTTTCGGTGTTTATGAAGAACAGTCACAACTGGATGAACTGATCTCCAAATATTCCGTCGGTTGGAATATCAACCGAATTTCCAAAACGGCATTGGCGGTTTTGCGGTTGGCACTGTATGAAATGCTGTACATGGATGATATTCCCGTTTCCGTTTCGATCAATGAAGCGGTCGATCTTTGTAAAAAGTACGCAACGCAGGAAGATGCCGCTTTCGTAAACGGACTTCTCGGTACGGTTGTAAAAACCTTGTCATGATGCTTCCAATAACGGTTCGACAACTGAATTTGTATGCGAAATCGTTACTGGACGGGGACCGTCGTCTGGTGGATGTTGCGGTAATGGGTGAAATATCCAATTTCAAAAATCACTACGCCAGCGGACATTGGTATTTTTCCTTAAAAGACCGGGATGCCACTATTCGCTGTGTAATGTTCCGTTCGGCGGCCGCAAGGGTGAATTTTGACGTTCATGACGGCGTACAGGTTCAGCTTCGAGGCAGAGTTTCGATTTATGAAAAAGACGGTCAGTACCAACTGTACGCCGAAGAAATGATGCCTGCCGGCATCGGGGATATCGCGCTTCGCTTTGAAGAAACAAAAAGGAAACTTGCCGAAGAGGGGATGTTTGATCCCGAAAATAAACGTCCGCTTCCTGCTTTCCCGAAACGGATCGCGGTGATCACATCTGAAACCGGCGCCGCTGTTCAGGATATTTTGAATATTACCGCCCGGCGCGATCCGATGTGCGAAATCATAATGTGTCCGGTTGCCGTTCAGGGTGACAACGCCGTTCCGCAGATGTTAAAGGCACTGGATCAGGTTTACGCACTTGGCACTGCCGACCTGATCATCATCGGCCGAGGCGGCGGCTCTGTTGAAGATCTTTGGGCGTTTAACAGTGAAGAACTGGCAAGAAAGATATACGAATCACCGATTCCAGTCATCTCGGCTGTCGGTCATGAAACCGATTTTACCATCTGTGATTTTGTAGCGGATCACCGTGCGCCCACGCCGTCAGCGGCGGCGGAAATTGCAGTGCCGGATGTTACCGAGTTAAAGAATCGTTTGGCTCACGACCGTTCAATCCTGCGGAAATCATTACAGCACTGTTATGAAGTAAATTCTGCCAAATATTCTGTATTGCGTGCCGCTTCGGTTTGGCGACATCCTGAATCCTTGACGGAAACTTTTGCCCAGCGTCTGGATCAACTTACGGAACGCCTGCGCACCGTTACTGAGTCGAGAATAAAAGAACATACCGAAGTATTTGAAGCAACTGTTATGCGTTTGCAGGATATGAGCCCGTTGAACACCATGATCCGCGGGTATGCCGTGGCACAGCAAAGCGGTCAGACCGTTCGTTCTGCGGCACAATTAAAGAAGAGCGATCGCCTTGACGTTCGTTTTAAGGACGGAACGGCGCACTGTCTGGTGGAGGAGGTTGAACCGGATGGCAAACGATAAAATCAATTTTGAAGGTTCACTGAAAAATCTGGAAGAAATCGTACAGCGTCTGGAAACCGGTGAATGTACTCTGGATGAGTCAATTGAACTTTTTGAAAAAGGAATCAAGTTATCGGATGAATGTTCCAAACGTTTGGATACCGCTCGCCAGCGCATTCTGACGCTGACAGAAGCCCAACAGGAGGAAGACGGCAATGTGTGAAATCAATTTTGATACGGCAGAAAGTCTTTTGAAAACTTATCAGGCCAAACTGGAAACCCGTTTGGATATTTTGATTCCCGAAAACGGTCGGCTTTATGACAGCGTGGTTCGCGCGGCACGATACAGCATACTGGATGCCGGGAAACGGATCCGCCCGATTCTTTTGCTTGAATTTTACCGTTTGTGCGGCGGTGATGACGATTGCGCCTATCATTTTGCGGCGGCGTTGGAAATGATCCATACCTACTCGCTGATCCATGACGATCTGCCCTGCATGGACAATGACGATATGCGCCGCGGCAGACCTTCCTGCCATAAACAATTCGGTGAAGCGACCGCCTTGCTTGCGGGCGACGCCCTGCTGACCGAAGCGTTCGGCGTTGCATCCAAAACGGTCGGTTTACCGCCCGAGCGCATTATTCGGGCGCTTGGTGAACTGTCTGCCTGTGCCGGTATTTCCGGTATGGTCGGCGGTCAGGTCATTGATCTTGAAAGTGAAAACTGTTCTGTTCCGATCGAAACCGTTACCGAAATGTATCGCTTGAAGACCGGCGCGTTGATCCGTGCCGCCGCGATCATCGGCTGTATTCTTGCCGGTGCCGACGAGGAACTGATCGAAGCCGCCGCCACTTATGGTGAGAAAATGGGATTGGCTTTTCAGGTCATTGACGATATCCTGGATTATGAAAGTACGGATTCCACGCTCGGCAAACCGGTCGGCAGTGATGAACGCAATCATAAGAATACCTATGTTACTTTACTTGGATTGGAAGAAAGCCGGCATCTTGCAGGTCAGCTGACTAATGAGGCAATTACGATCTTGGAACGCTTTTCGGGCGATACTGCGCCGATTGCCGAATTGACACGCTATCTTCTTTTACGTAAGTATTAAAGGACTGTATAATTTGGATTATCAAATTTTGAACCATATCCACGATCCGTCCGACGTTCGGGCAGTGGATGAAAAAGATTTACCGCAATTATGCGATGAGATCCGGGATTGCATTGTGGACACCGTTTCCAAAAACGGCGGTCATTTGGCCTCAAATTTGGGCGCTGTTGAATTAACGGTCGCATTACATCGTGTATTTCATTCTCCGGAAGACGCGATTCTGTTTGATGTAGGGCATCAATGCTATACGCATAAACTCTTGACCGGTCGTTTTGAATCCTTTACGACATTGCGCCAAAAAGACGGAATTTCCGGCTTTTTGCGTCCTTCCGAAAGTGAACATGACGCTTTTGTTTCTGGTCACAGCAGTAATTCTATTTCCGCGGCATACGGCATTTATAAAGCAAAACAAATGCGCGGTGAAAGCGGCACGGCGATCGCCGTGATCGGTGACGGTGCCATGACCGGCGGAATGGCTTATGAAGCGCTGAACAACGCCGGCGGCGGACGCAGTAATTTCATTGTGATACTTAACGATAATAAAATGTCGATTTCCCGTAACGTCGGTTCCGTTGCCCGTGCTTTTACACGACTGCGTAACCGTCCGCGTTATCATCGCGTAAAATTCGCAGTCGGAAACTTTTTACTGAAAATTCCTTTTGTCGGGAAACATATTTTTCATTTTGTTGACCGTTTAAAGAATTTTATTAAAAGTATGGTTTATCGCAACAATATTTTCAGCGCCTTGGGATTTCACTATCTCGGCCCGGTCGATGGGCACGATATCGCGGCGATGGAAACGCTTTTTCACGCGGCAAAACAAACGACCCGCCCGGCTTTGATCCACGTTGTGACCACCAAGGGAAAAGGGTACTCCTACGCGGAAGAAAAACCGAAAAATTATCACGGTGTTTCACCATTTGACGCACAAACCGGTGCACGGCCGTCCTGCAAAGTGACCTATTCCGATATCGCCGGAAATACCTTGTGCGAACTTGCGGCGAATAACGATCGGATCTGTGCCGTGACCGCGGCTATGACCGAGGGCACGGGCCTGCATAATTTTGCCGAGCAATACCGAAACAGGTTTTTTGATGTCGGCATTGCCGAGCAGCACGCCGTCACTTTTGCGGCAGGCCTTGCCAAAGGCGGTATGATCCCGTTCTTTGTGGTCTATTCAACCTTTTTGCAGCGTGGGTATGATCAATTGATCCACGATGCGGCGATCGAACATCTGCCGCTGAAATTGTTGGTTGACCGTGCCGGAATCATCGGGGAAGACGGGGAAAGTCATCAGGGCTTGTTTGACGCGGCGTATCTTTCGACCGTTCCCGGTATGACGGTCTATTCGCCGGTAGATTATAATGAATTACGAAGCAGGATTGTTGAAACTGCCGGCAATACCGAACTTTGCGCCATTCGCTATCCGCGCGGATGCGATCGGCCGACCGATTGTGAATTTGCCGGTAATTATACGGTTATCGGTCGTGGTGCTGAAAATGCGCTTGTTACTTACGGACGTTTGTATTTTGGGGCAGTCAATGCCGATTTGCCCGATGTTGATATCATAAAATTGAATCGCATTGTCCCGATCGATCCCGAACTGAAAAAGTTATGTGCCGGCTATAAGCAAATTGACTTTTTCGAGGAAGGAATCCGGCGCGGCGGTATTGCGGAACAGTTCGGTGCCTTCTTGCAGGAATCGGATTTTTGTGGAAAATATACCGTACACGCCGTTGACGATCGTTTTGTTCCGGCGACCGACGTTGAAACAGCACTGGCGGATCTCGGTTTGGATTCGGCATCAATGAAAACTGCTTTTGAGGCGAAGTTATGAGCGATAAAATACGTTTGGATACTGCTTTGGTGGAACGAAATCTTGCCGAAAGCAGGGAAAAGGCAAAAGCGCTGATCATGTCCGGTATCGTTTATGTGGATAATCAGAAATGCGATAAAGCTGGTCAGCCGATAAAGCCCGAACAGAAAATCGAGGTGCGCGGTGAAACGCTGAAATATGTCAGCCGCGGCGGCTTGAAACTGGAAAAGGCCATTGATTGCTTCGGGGTTCAACTGGACGGCTGTGTTTGCGCCGACATCGGTGCCTCTACCGGCGGTTTTACGGATTGTATGCTGCAAAACGGCGCACGAAAAGTTTTCAGTATCGACGTCGGATACGGCCAGTTGGCTTGGAAATTGCGAACCGATGAACGCGTTGTCAATTTAGAACGAACCAATTTCCGTTACGTAACAAGCGAGCAGGTACCGGATGAATTGGATTTTGCGTCAGTTGACGTATCCTTTATATCACTTTCTCATATTCTGCCTGTCATGCGAACATTGTTGAAAGAGAACGGACGCGCCGTCTGCCTGATCAAACCGCAGTTTGAAGCGGGACGCGAAAACGTCGGCAAAAAGGGTGTTGTCCGTGATCCGAAAGTGCATATCGCCGTTGTTGAAAAAATCTGTGGGCTGGCTTTGGACAGCGGTTTTTCCGTTTTGGGGTTGGATTTTTCACCGGTCAAAGGGCCTGAGGGAAACATCGAATATCTGTGCTATCTTGAAAAAAGCGATGATCCGCAATTTCTTATTGAAGTTTCAACGGGAAAAGTCGTTCAACTATCTTATGAATCACTGAATTAACGAAAGGAAGCGATATAATTATGGTTGTTGCTGTGTTACCGAATCTTGACAAGCGCGGCGTTGCGGCAGTAGTCGAAAAAATCGGTTCTTTTTTTCAAAAAGAAGGTATTACCGCTTATTTGCCGGATCATATTTTCTGTGATAAATATCAGCATCTTCCCGAAGACGAACTCTATCGTGTCGCCGATTATCTTGTGACGATCGGTGGGGACGGCACCATTATCCGCTATGCCAAACGCGCGGCGCAGGATAATAAGCCGATCGTCGGGATCAACGCCGGCAGAATGGGATATCTCGCCAATATTGAACAAAATGAATATCCTTTGTTAAAACGACTGAAAACTAAGGAATATTCCATTGAAAAACGCATGATGATGGAAGTTCGCGTCGTTGAAGATCAAAAGGAAATCGGGCACTATTACGCATTGAATGATGCCGTGATCGCAAGTGGATATATCGCCCGTATCATTGATATTTCCGCCTCGGTCGACGGTGACAGTATCAATTATTACGCTGACGGTTTGATCATTTCGACACCGACCGGATCGACCGCATATTCCATGGCGGCAGGTGGCCCGATCATTGATCCGACGACTGAGAATATCTGCATTACACCGGTTTGTTCTCATCAACTTTCCGCAAAGCCGATTTTGCTGAGTGCCGAACGAACTGTAAAAATCAAGGCGTTTACCAAGAAAAAGTCGGATCGTAGCCA
>JAZRWX010000040.1:0-1072 GCA_045599905.1 Acutalibacteraceae bacterium | reverse complement strand
TTCCCGGACGCAGAACACCGTTAATGCCGGAAAGTGAATCGCCGCAATGATACATGACCGCGTGAACCAAAGTTCCCGTTTCATTTCCGACTGCCGGGTGGACGACCATTCCCTTTGGCTTATTGACCACCAGAAGATCGTCGTCTTCATAAACGATATCCAGCGGGATATTTTCCGGAACGATCTCATAGACCTGCGGTTCCGGGATATTGACCGTGACCCGGTCGCCGGGTTTCAGTTTGCAGTTTTTGGAAACTGCCGTACCGTTGACCATTACGCAGCCGTCCTCGATCAATTTCACCGCGTGTGAGCGTGTGATCTCCGCAATCAAAGCGGTATATACATCAAGACGGCGGCTTTCGCCGTCGTCAAAAATACAGTTAATCTGTGCCATTCCGAGCATCCGTTTCCGCAGAATCTTCACTTTTCTGCTCGCTGACATGGATTTTTTCGGTGGTCATACGCGGATCCGCCGCCAAAGGCATTTCGGATTTTGCCGCCTGCGCTTCCCGGACCTTCTGCTTATTCTGTTTTTCATCCCGGATCAGGCCGATAATAAAATACAGAATCAGCAGACCGGCACCGATGCAGACAGCGCAATCGGCAACGTTGAAAACAGGAAAATCGAAAAAGGAAAAATGTAAAAAGTCCACAACACGACCGCCGCGGAAAATGCGATCAATCATATTTCCGATACCGCCGCACAATACCAGACAAATCGCCCAAAACAGCAGTTTATCTTTCACACCGTGCTTGATCAGCATCGCGACACAGATCAACATGATAATAGCCGTCACAGACAGCAACAGCCATGTATGATCTTTCAGAATGCCCCATGCGCCGCCGCCGTTGGTAATGTACGACAAATCCATAAATCCGGGCAAAAATGAACGGGATTCACCAAGTACGAACTGCTCGGCAACCAAATATTTTGTTAAGTGATCAGCACGCAAAACAATGAGTCCCGTCACAATAGACAACACGTAAGAAATCAACGGGTTGCCCTCCCCTAAACTGTCTATAAATCGCTATCGGAAAAAATATCCTGGATCGTAAATCCGCCCTGCGGCAG
>JAZRWX010000039.1:0-2667 GCA_045599905.1 Acutalibacteraceae bacterium | reverse complement strand
GGTGGTTTTGACCCAACCGTTCGTCACGCCGCGTACTGCGGTCATATCAAAATCCAACCACGGAATGCCGCAGCCGGAAACAAAGCCGGACATTTCCGCCGTGTCACCCGAAACGGTATTGACCCACATGGATAATTCATAAGTGCCGGGTTCGACCGCTGTTGCGGTGGTAAAGAAGTAGCCGTTGTTATACTTGATCGCGTAATCGCCGCTGTGGACGTTTGCCGTGGTGATTTCCGAACCTGCGGTATTGAAGCCGAACATCACGGTAGCGTCCTCTAAAACCGTTTCAAAATCGCCGTTGACAAAAACGTTTTCACGGACTTCGTTCATCACGGTTTCGGTCAGCGAGAAAGACGGATTTTTCCAGTAGGAAACGCCCCCGACTACGTTGTGTTGGAAACAAAGTTGAACCGAGGTGACCCCTGCCGGCGCCGTATAGGTGGCGGAAAGAGTTTTCCAACCATAGGTTTTATATTCGCTGCCACAGATAATATGCCAGTCCGGATCAATCATGAAGACCTGACATTGCGCGTCATTACCGTCCTGTTCCTGTGTCATCAGATCAACGGAGAAATCATAGGTTTTTCCGGGTTCGACCGCGACGGTTTGCTGGAAATATGCATTGCCATTGGCAGGAACGGTCATTTTGACCACGTTGGTACCGTTGTCATTGATGATTTCCGCAGGTCCGTCAAAACTCCAACTTTCCGTACCGCTGGTGAAATCGTTATTGGTAAACAGTTCGGTCGTTTCGGTCAGCGGTTTCAGTTCTTCCTGCGTCAGGGCGATATCGTCGATATAAACTTCGCCGGAACCGTCATACGACTTAAAGCCGAACTGCGGAGTACCTGCTTCGGTAAAGGTGACTTCACCCGAGATCTGGACCCAGCCGTCGGTCACGCCGCGCACCGGAGTCATGGCGAAATCCAACCAATCAATACCGCAGCCGGAAACAAAGCCGGACATTTCCACAGTATCCCCCGAAACGATGTTGACCCACATCGAAAGCGTGTAGGTGCCGGGTTCGACCGAGGTCGCGTAGTTGGTAAAGAAACCGGAGGTGTACTTCGCGGCATAAGTACCGCTGTGAACGTTTGCGGTCGTGAATTCCGCAACGGCGTCATTGATATTGTAACCGTATGCGGAGTTGCTTGCGAAAACGGTTTCAAAATCACCGTTGACGAAATAATCGGTCACTTCCGCTTCGGGCGGAATTTCGGTGGAAGCGCTCATGCTCCAACCGTCGGTCGCGCCGTTATCGAAACTGCCGTTGCCGAAAAGATTTTCGTCCGCCGGAAACACGGTTTCGTTCAGTTCGATATCATCAAAATACGCCGTGCCGGCACCGTAAACCATTACGCGGATGGTAATCATTTTGATTCTGCTGTCGTTGGGTACGTTGAAAGTATACGAACGGTGTTCCCAATTACCCGTCGCGGTGATGAAGTGATCCTCACCGTTATGCCACTGCTGGGCATAATGGAACCAGTTATCAGCTTCGTCGCCCTGCGCCAGAAGCGCCGTTCCGACCTTTGCAGTACCGGTCGTTTTCGCCCAGTAGGAAAGGGTGTAATTCCTGCCGACTTCGGGGCTGTAAACGATGGTCTGATAGCTGTAATATTCGTCATCCGTGGTCTTTTCGACCTTTGCGGCGTAGGTACCGCTGTGCTTTTCGGCAGTGGTGATCGAAACTGCCCTGCCCCACGTGATCATGGTCGACTGAGCGGTATTTTCAATAGACCAGCCGTCGATCGAACCGGTTTCAAAGCCGCCGTTGATCACATAACTGCCGCCGGCGCTTACCGATACCGAGGCATTATTGGTGGTCATACCGCTTGTCGAAACGGCGCCCACCGGAAGTGCCGCCATGCAGGCACAAAGCGCGCAGGCAATGACGACGGCAAAAACGCGTGTAAAATGCCGGGATTTTTTCATGTTCAACTATCCTTTCAGAAAATAGTCACATAACAGCCACAGCAGGGATTGAGACCGACCGGCGGTATCAGTCCCTGTTTGTTCAGCTGTTTTTATTATTTCAGAACACGGGCCGGACCGTAGGTGACGGTTTCGCCGACCGTATAGCCCTGTACCGTTACGGACGAAGCCGTGGTGATATTGCCGATTTCAAGAATGGCAACATAGGTACAACCGATGCTTTCCATCGTTACCAGATTGCCGTCGTTATAGAAAGAATCATAAACGCAATCCAGTTCAAACTCGTTTACCTCGCCGTCGATCTCTACCTTGAAGCCAATGGTTTCGTATGCTTCAATGGTTTCGGCGTCGTCACAAAGTTTCATGACCAGTCGGGTATCGTTTCCTCTGGTCTGAGTACCGATGATCAGATCGGTGTCGTCCGCCGGTTCTTCGGCAGCCTCGGTCAAAGTGATATTATCCACATAAACCGTACCGGTGCCGGTGCGGACGAAACCGAAACGGGTTCCGTTTTGGGCATCGGGAGCGGCCGCGGTGAATCCGTATTCAATATGCGTCCAGTCGGTATCGTTCTCGAATACCTGAACGTTCTGCCAGAAATCACCGAAGTTCATGATGTACGGATAGAACTGGAATCCCGCTTCGGAATCTTCGATCTTGATATCCATGGAATAGACGTAGTTCTTACCTTCGGTGACGGCGGTGGCGTAATTCCACCATTCGGTCGAG
>JAZRWX010000038.1:0-2321 GCA_045599905.1 Acutalibacteraceae bacterium | reverse complement strand
CCGCTTGGCCTCCGACTTGGCGGGACTGCCCAATCTGTACGTGGACTGCTCGTCCAGTTTTTCCTACTTCACGCCCGAACGCGCGCTGGAAGTCATTCGGCGGTACGGCGCGGAGCACGTGCTGTTCGGTACCGACTATCCTATGTGGGATATCGCGAAAGAACTGGATTTTCTGTTGTCGTTAGACCTTGACGAAACCGAAAAAAAGTGTATACTTAATATGAATGCGAAAAAAATATTCTCTATCGGAGGAAAATGACATGGCTGATTACAAAATCGAAACCAAATGTGTCCAAAGCGGTTACACCCCGGCAAACGGTGAGCCGCGCGAGATCCCCATTATTCAAAGCACGACCTTCAAATACGCCACCAGTGAGGAAATGGGCAAACTGTTTGATCTGGAAAAGGACGGTTATTTTTACACCCGTCTGCAAAATCCGACCAACGACCACGTCGCGGCGAAGATCTGCGCGCTGGAAGGCGGCACCGCCGCCATGCTGACCTCTTCGGGTCAGGCGGCATCCTTCTTTGCCGTTTTCAACATTGCTTCGGCAGGCGATCATATCGTTTCGTCCTCCTCCATTTACGGCGGCACCTACAACCTGTTTGCCGTTACCATGAAGCGCATGGGAATTGATTTCACCTTTGTTTCCCCCGACTGCACGGAAGAGGAACTGAACGCGGCGTTCCGTCCCAATACCAAGGCGGTATTCGGTGAAACCATCGCCAACCCGGCGCTGACCGTGCTGGATATCGAAAAATTCGCCAACGCGGCGCACGCGCACGGCGTTCCGCTGATCGTGGATAACACCTTCCCGACGCCCATCAACTGCCGTCCGTTTGAATGGGGTGCCGATATCGTCACCCATTCGACCACGAAATATATGGACGGTCACGGCGCGGCGGTCGGCGGCTGTATCGTCGATTCGGGCAAATTCGACTGGACGAAATACCCCGACAAGTTCCCCGGTCTCTGCACCCCCGACGACAGTTATCACGGCGTAACCTATACCGAACGTTTCGGTCTGGCAGGCGCGTTCATCACCAAAGCCACCGCCCAGCTGATGCGTGACTTCGGCTCGATCCAGGCGCCGCAGAACGCGTTTTATCTGAATTTAGGGCTGGAAAGTCTGCACGTCCGCGTAAAACGTCACTGTGAAAACGGTCTGGCGGTCGCGACCTTCTTGAAAAACGATCCGCGCGTTTCGTGGGTGACCTATCCGGGACTGGAAGGCGACCGTTACTATGATATCGCGCAGAAATATCTGCCGAACGGCACCTGCGGTGTTGTCAGTTTCGGCGTCAAAGGCGGCAGAAAAGCCGCCGAGGCGTTCATGAAAAACCTGAAACTTGCCGCGATCGAGACCCACGTTGCCGACGCGCGCACCTGCTGTCTGCATCCGGCCAACGCCACCCACCGTCAGATGAACGACGATGAACTGGCGGCGGCAGGCATTTCCCCCGATCTTGTACGTTTCTCCTGCGGACTGGAAAACAGCGAAGACCTGATCGCCGACATTTCGCAGGCGCTGGATCATATCAACGACTAAGCAAGGAGTTTTTTATTCATGCCGATCAAAATTCCGAACGACCTGCCCGCCGTTAAAACGCTGAATGACGAAAACATCTTCGTCATGACCGAAACGCGCGCCATTACGCAGGATATTCGTCCGCTGAAAATTTTACTGCTGAATTTAATGCCGAAAAAGATCGAAACCGAGACCCAGCTGACCCGTCTGCTGGGCAACTCGCCTTTGCAGGTCGATCTGGAACTGATCCACACCAAAAGTCATCAGTCGAAAAACACGTCGAAAGAGCATCTGCTGTCCTTTTACAAGACCTTTGACGACGTGAAAGACCGCACCTTTGACGGAATGATCATCACCGGCGCCCCGATCGAGCATCTCCCGTTTGAGGAGGTCGAATACTGGGACGAACTGTGCCAGATCATGGAGTGGAGCAAGACCCACGTCCACAGCACGTTCCATATCTGCTGGGGCGCGCAGGCGGGATTGTATTATCATTTCGGCATCCCGAAATATCCGCTGGACAAAAAACTGTTCGGCATTTTCGAGCATACGGCGGATTATAAGCAGTCCATTTTACTGCGCGGATTTGACGATACGTTTTATGTTCCCCATTCGCGGCACACCACCGTCCTGCGGGAGGATATCGAAAAGGTGCCGCAGTTGAAAATACTGGCGTCCGGTAAAGAAGCCGGGGTTTACATCACCACGACCGAAGGCGGACGGCAGATATTTATTACCGGCCATTCGGAGTATGACAAGTCGGAGGCCAAGCGGTCTTAGGAAGACAACTGT
>JAZRWX010000037.1:0-2359 GCA_045599905.1 Acutalibacteraceae bacterium | reverse complement strand
CCCCAACACGACGGCGCGGTTTGCTGTTTCGACTTTCATACGATCAACTCCCGGAAAAGGACTGTTTCATTGTATGAAAGTAAATATTAAAATATGTTACCGCGAAAATAAAACCGGCGACGCGTTTTCGGCGGCACCGGTTTGCTTGATCTTATTTCTGAATTTCCACGATCTTTACGTGATCGCCGTTTTTCAGCGCGGCGGCATTGGCATCGTCGGTATCCAGATGCATTTCCAGCCGGAATTTCGGGCTGACACGCACCTGCACGTCATAGAACCGTGTGCGGCGTTCGCTCAAAACATCAACGGTCACGTAGTCGCCGTCCTTCACGCCGTATTTTTCCCCGTCTTCCATGCTCATGTGGATATGACGGTTGGCGATGATGCAGCCCTCTTTCAGCGTGATGGTCCCTTTCGGCCCGATAATAGTGATCGGTGCGCTGCCTGCCACGTCGCCGCTTTCACGGACGGGCGGCTTGACTTTCAGCACGTAGGAATCGGTACGGGAAATTTCGACCTGCGAGGCCGGACGTTCCGGTCCCAGAATACGCACCTTTTCGATCGGGCGCATGGACGGACCGACAATGGTCAGCTGTTCCTTGCAGGCAAACTGACCCGGTTGAGACAGATCCTTCATCGGAGCCAGTTCATATCCTTTGCCGAACAGTGCCTCCACGTGTTCGCGGGTCAGATGGATATGGCGGGCGGAAATACCGACCGGAATATCACCGGTATCGGCGGCACCGCCCTGTTCCAAAATTTTCATGACCGCTTCCGCAACGGCCGAAATGTTGATATCCATTTGGAAATTCTCCTTTGATCAGATGATTCTGAAACTGTCTGCCATGGTGCAGCGACGTTTACGGGTGAAACTGCGCGCGCTGGTCAGACCTTCACCGGTAGGACCGGCAATGGTAAAGGTGGTATGTCCTTCTCCGCCAAATCCGATACCGGCATAAGACGGCGCGTTTTTTACAAAAATGGTCGTTTCGACCGCCGCCGCGAAGCGGGACAGATGATCGATATTCTTCGAGTGCATGTGCGCGGTATGACGGTTTCCGTGTTCCGCCTTGACCGCCATGTCGATCGCGGTGTCGATATCCGGCACGCTGACGATCGGCAGAATGGGCATCATCAGTTCGGTCTGGACAAACGGATGATCGAAATCGGCTTCGCAGATAATACAGCGGATATCGTTTCCGACCTTGACACCGATTTTTTCCAGCAGGACCTTTGCGTCACGGCCCACGCATTTGCGGTTGATCTGTTTTTTCTTGGCACCGGTCTTTTTGTCGGTCACTTCGACCAGAACGACCTGCGCCAGTGCGTCGGCCTGTGCCGCCGAGATCATATAAGCGCCGTTTTTCAGCATTTCGGCGATCAGGCGATCTTTGATATTACTGAAAGCGAAAACTTCTTTTTCCGCGATGCAGGGCAGATTGTTATCGAACGTACAGCCGTCGATGATGTCCTTACCGGCCTTGACGATATCGGCAGTATCATCCACGATGACGGGCGGATTACCCGCGCCGGCGCCGATCGCCTTTTTACCGCTGGACAGTACCGAACGTACAACGCCGGGACCGCCGGTGCAGACCAGCATACGGACCAGGGGATGTTTATACATCACATCGGCCGATTCCATCGTCGGTTTATCCATCGAAGCGACCAGTACTTTCGGGCCGCCTGCCGAGAAGCAGGCACGGTTGACCAAATCTACCGCGTAGTTGGAAGTGCAGATCGCGCCCGGATGCGGATTAAAGACAACACCGTTGCCCGCGGCGATCATACCGATACTGTTACAGATGACCGTTTCACTGGGGTTGGTGGACGGCGTGATCGCGCCGACGACCCCGAACGGAGCCATTTCGACCAGCGTCAGACCGTGATCACCGGTCTTGGCTTCGCTGACGATATCTTCGGTGCCGGGGGTTTTATCGGCGACCAGAATATGTTTCAGACGTTTATGTTCCGGATTGCCCATGCCGGTTTCGGCAACACCCAGCCGACCCAAAACGGCGGCTTCCTCGCGCGCGAGTTTGCGGATGGCGGTAATGATTTTTTCCCGCTGTTCCACACTCATTTTACGAACGGCTTTATAACCCTCGTTCGCGGCGGCGATGGCTTCGTTCATGTCGGAATAAATACCGATCAGCTGACGGCCTTCATAAGACGTGCTGGTATATTTCGCAGCGAAAGCGGTTTTACCGCTGTCCATACTGCTGATGACCTGTTTGATGATCTGTTCAATATCAGACTTGGTGATTTCAGCCATGATTTTTAACTTCCTCCCGATTATTTTGCAAGTGCCGCGGCGTCACGCGCGATCATCAGTTCCTCGTTGGTCGGAAGAATGAAG
>JAZRWX010000036.1:0-1417 GCA_045599905.1 Acutalibacteraceae bacterium | reverse complement strand
AGTGTCTAACTTTTGGGGTGCATATCAATAGCGGGTGGATATTTATTCGATATTCGGTGAATCTGAAAAAAGTTCGAGAATTTCGTATTTTTCAGTTGACATTAACGTTACGTCATAGTATACAATATTATCAGTCAGGAGGTAACACCATGCTGAAAGTGAATGAAGTCTGCAAATTGACCGGTGTCAGCGCACGTACGCTTCACCATTATGATGCGATCGGGTTATTAAAGCCAACCGCCGTAACCGATGCAGGATACCGGCTTTATGACGAAAATAGTCTTGAACGGTTGGGTCAGATCATGCTTTTCCGGGAACTTGAATTCAGTTTACAGGACATCAAAAACATTCTTGATCAACCCGATTTCGACCGCGAAAAAGCATTGGATCAACAGATCAATTTGCTGACATTGAAAAAGGACCGACTTGACGGTTTGATCAAATACGCCGAACAGATCAAAAAAACGGGAGTGTATCAAATGAATTTTAAGGTTTTTGACAAAGAAAAAATAGAACGCTATACAAAGGAAGCAAAAGAATCCTGGGGCGAAACGGACGCTTATCGGGAATTCAAAGTTAAAACAGCCGATTACACCGATGAAACGAAAATGGAACTTGCGGCCGATATGATGGATATTTTCAAAGAATTCGGCAGTATGCGCGACCGCTCCCCTGCCGATCCTGCTGTTCAGGCATTGGTCGAAAAACTGCAAAATTTCATTACGGCAAATTTTTACACCTGCACCAACCAAATTCTTGCCGGGTTGAGTCAGATGTATTGCGCCGGCGGAGAAATGACTGACAATATTGATGCAGCAGGCGGTAAAGGAACGGCGGCGTTTGCATCGGCAGCCATTACGGAATTTTGCAAATAAAAAACGAGAACAAATATTGATAACCTATTGATAATGTCACTTGCATCGTGTATAATGAATACAATTCCACAAAGGAGAACATTATGCGCAGGATTGAAAGTTTTACCGTTGACCACATGACCTTATTACCGGGTATCTATATCAGCCGAAAAGATCGGATCAGCCCGAATGACGCCTTTGACCCGATCGGCACCGACATCGTTGATCACACCAATTTCAGCGATGATCAGTTATATATGATCACCACCTATGACATCCGAATGACACGTCCGAATTTTGAGCCGGTCATGAGTACCGCGGAAATCCACGCGATCGAGCATCTGGGCGCAACCTGGCTGCGCAATCAAATAGATCTGAAATACCGTGTGATCTACTGGGGGCCTATGGGATGCCGCACCGGTTTTTATCTTATATTATCCGGTCTTCCCGATATTGAAACCGTTACGAAACTGATGACCGAACTTTTCACGTTTATTGCGGGATTTGAGGGTGATATTCCGGGAGCGACGCCGCAGGAATGCGGCAACTATTCCGATATGGAT
>JAZRWX010000035.1:0-8706 GCA_045599905.1 Acutalibacteraceae bacterium | reverse complement strand
CGGTAACCAATGGAAACACTTTGTCATTCCAATCTCTGAATTCCACAGCATGGATATTATGGAACCAAACGGTCTGTATCCTTATAATAATATTCTGCCGCATCTCGAAAAGTATCGTCAGTTTATCGATACCAGTTTCATGGTACTGCTGATGCATTGGGAGGGTACGGCTCCGTGGGCGCCGCCCTATGTCTGGCCCCCGTATGGCGGAGAAGAGGCATTCATGGAACTTCGTGACCGTCTGCACGAGCAGGGCGATCTTTTCGGCGTTTATTGCAGTGGGATCGGCTGGACCGAACAAAGCAATCTGATCGCCGAGTACAATATGGAGGCGGAATACAAGGAAAAAAATCTGCAAAAACTGATGTGTACCGCGCCGGACGGCTCGGTGCCGCACGGAAATATCTGCACGTTCCAACGCTCCGGATATGATATTTGCATGGCGGCTGACGGTGCCGATCAACTGATGCAAAGCGCGTTGAGTCCGCTGTTGGAAAGCGGTATTGATTATGCGCAGATTCTGGATCAGAACCATGGCGGCGGAATGTATCTTTGCTACGGCAAGGATCATAATCATCCGCCGATGCCCGGTAAATGGATGACCGAAACCATGCGGAAAACACTGGCGGATTGGAAATCTTATGGGAACGTTCAGTTGGGATGTGAATCTTCCGCCGCGGAACCGTTTATGCAATATCTGACCCTTTCGGATAACCGTTTTGAACTGAACTATTATATTGGCAGACCTGTGCCGTTGTATGCATACCTGTATCACGAGTATCTGCACAATTTTTCGGGCAATCAGGTCTCTTGCTGTTTCGGTCAGGAAACGGCTTCGCTGTGCCACCGTTTGGCATACTCTTTTGTCGCGGGTGATCTGTTGACCCTTGTTATCGACGATGCCGGTCACATCATGCCGTTCTGGGGCATGCGTGATTTTTCAGTTGTTCCGGATACCGATACGGCACTTTCATTTGTCGGCGAGATGATCGCACACCGTGAACTGATGCCGGCATTCTGCGCCGGCGCGCGCATGGTGAAACCGATGGAATATGACTGTCCGTCCGTCAGATTTGATTCGGTCGGTCTTGAATTCCCGGCAGTGCTTTCGTCAGCGTTTGAAGCTCCGGACGGGATCACGCAAGTTTTTGTCAATTATACCGATAAACCTGTTTCGGTGCGGTTTGCCGCTAAACCCGACATGACATATATGATCAGAAAAACGGCAGGTACCGTTTCTGAAACGACGGATACCTTTACGTTAAAACCGTATGAAACGGTCGATATAACCGAAAAAGGCGTTTAAGCGGTCTCGGAAAAAATACAAATTTTTCAAATATTCTGTTTGCACTTCAACGTGATTTGTGTTATAATTTTATTCAATCCTATGTTTTTTAAGGTGATTTTCTATGAAATTGGCAACAACAACGGGTGATTTTGACCGATTTTCCGACCGTTATCTGGAACGTGTAAAATATGTTGCCGATGCCGGATTCAAACATATTGACCTTTCTTTGTACACATTGAAAACGAATGATGAACTGTTCTATAACGATAACTGGAAAACAGTTGTTGAAGAGTTGGTCAATTTCGGTGCGGAAAACGGGATCGATTATGTTCAGGCACATTCACCGGATACCAATAATCTTGACGGTGAAGAAGGTTACCGGGATGCACTTTGGAAAACGGTGCGTTCCATTGAAATCTGCGGAATGCTCGGAATTCCGAACATCGTTGTCCACTCCGGCTATCGGTTTGGGTTGAAGGATAAAGAGCAATGGTTTGTTGAAAACAAAAAGTTCTGTGAAGAACTTTTTCCCGCAATGGAAAAGTACAATGTACACGTACTTTGCGAGAATACGACAAAAGCCAATATGCCCGACTGGTATTTCCTGATTTCGGGCAAAGAAACAAGAGAGTTTGTCGAATACGTTGATCATCCGTTGTTCCATGCCTGCTGGGATACGGGACACGCAAATATTGAGGGACCCCAGTACGATGAAATCATAGCGCTCGGTAAAGAAATGTACGCCATCCACTTTAACGATAACCGCGGATCTTTGGATGAACACCTGATCCCGTTTATGGGAACGCTGAATGTCGATGAAATCATGTGTGCTTTGCAAAAAATCGGCTTCAAAGGACCGTTGACCATGGAAAGCAGTTCTGCGCTTCGCCCGTCAAAATATTGGCTCGGAAACCGCATGACATTTGCTGGAAAAAACAAAATGTGTGAACCGACAAAGTTTTTACAGCAGGAACTGGAAAAATTTATGTACAGCACCGGAAAACATATTCTTGAAACCTATCAGTGCTTTGAAGATTAATCTTTTTTGAAAGCGGTTTATATACGGCAGTGGTGCCTTGGGAGAGCGTATTTGTAATGAACAAAGCCAAAAGCAACGCGTTGATTATCGGTGCTATATCCATAACGACGTATATCGTTAATTACTTTTTAAGAAATCTGTTAAGCGTTTTAAGTCCGCAGATGCTGGAAACGGGGAAATTTACAGTTGCTTTTATCGCAACACTGTCCTCGACATATATGCTGTTTTATGCCGGCGGGCAGTTGATCAACGGGATACTCGGTGACGTATTTTCGCCGAAAATGATGGTTTCCGTCGGTATTTTTTCGGGCGGCGTTGTTTTGGTCGTTTATCCGTATATGCCCGTCAAGGTAATACAGGTCTGCTGTTTCGCTGTTTTGGGATTTGCGCTATCCATGGTCAGAGGTCCGCTGATGAAAATTATCGCCGAAAATACACTGCCGGACTATGCCCGGAAAATCTGCGTGTTTTTCTCTTTCGCCTCGTTCTGCGGTCCGTTGATCGCAAGTTGCATTGCAATCGCATTCAAATGGAAAGCGGCGTTTACTTTTTCCGGAATTTTAGCAATTTGTATGGCCGCGTGCGCGTTTATCGCGTTTTCTAAAATGGAAAATGCCGGTACGATCACCTATAAAACCTCAAAACTCAGTGGTAATAACGGTCTGTTGGCAGTATTCAGGATTGAAAAATTTGCGTTCTATATCATTATTGCCTGTTTGGTCGAAATCGGCGCTACGTCCATTTCTTTCTGGATCCCGACCTATCTGACGGGACAGCTGTTTTTCGGGAAAGCCACGGCGAATATGATCTATTCCGTTATTTCGATTTTTCGGTCGTGTATGCCGTTCCTTGCGCTTTTAATTTTCAAAAAGTCGCATGAAAACGATATTGCAATATTGAGGATCAGTTTTTTGACGGTCGCTGTCTTTTTCGCGGCGATGATGATATCGCATAACCGTTGGTTCAGTATCGTTTTCATGGTTATAGCTTTAATGTCGGTTAGCTGTTCATCCGCGCTGTTGTGGAGCATTTATATACCCGGCCTCGGGAAAACGGGTAAAGTATCCAGTGTAAACGGTGTGCTGGATTGCATCGGTTATATTGCCGCCGCCTTGGCCAATATGCTGTTTTCGTTTGTTATGACGCAAATCGGTTGGAACGGCATTTATACACTTTGGTCTTTGCTTGGAGTTATCGGAGTTGCGGCAACGTTTATGTTCATAAATAAGAAAGATCAAACGACTTCACAAATCGTATGATTTGATCATTTTTATATAATAAAATCGGTTTTCGGATTTTGCCGAATAAATTACAGGGAGAAATTTTTATGAACGGGAAATTCAAAAAATGGCTGAAAGACACGGTATTCTATGAAATTTATCCGCAGTCTTTTAATGATACCAACGCCGACGGTATCGGCGATTTGCAGGGTATCATCGAAAAACTGGACTACATAAAGGATCTGGGTTGTAACGCTATGTGGATCAATCCGTGCTTTGTCTCGCCGTTTATGGACGCCGGGTATGATGTTTCGGATTATTACAATATAGCGCCGCGCTACGGTACTAACGCAGATATGAAACGGCTGTGCAAAGAAGCACACGACCGCGGAATGCACGTGCTACTGGATCTTGTGCCGGGGCATACGTCCATGGAACATCCGTGGTTCAAGGAATCCGCGAAATCCGAACGAAACGAATATACCGACCGTTACGTCTGGACGGATACGGTCTGGGATCCGCCGATCGAACTGTCAACGCTGCGCGGCTTTTCCGACCGTGACGGCGCGGCGGTCGTTAATTTCTTCTCGTTCCAGCCGGCGCTTAACTACGGTTATCAGAACGTTACCGAACCGTGGCAGTTGCCCGCCGACGCCGAAGGCCCGCGCGCAACGCTTCAAGCCATGAAGGACGTAATGTCGTTCTGGCTGGATATCGGCTGTGACGGCTTCCGTGTGGATATGGCGGCTTCGCTGATCAAAAACGATCCCGACGCCATCGGCATTACAAAACTGTGGAATGAAGTTCGCGCATTTCTGGATGAAAAGTATCCCGATTCTGTCCTGATCTCCGAATGGGGTGAACCCGCTACGGCAATCAATGCCGGTTTTGATATGGACTTTTTACTGCATTTCGGACCGAGCCATTATATGGATCTGTTCCGGGACGGAAAACCGTATTTTTCAAAGGATGCAGATATTGATATTAATGATTTCATTGCCGCATACCGTAAGATATATGCGACGTCAAAAGATAAGGGTTATATTTGTATTCCGTCAAGTAACCATGATATGCTGCGCATGAGTGCCAAACTGGATGACAAAGCCATGCGGTTGGCATTTGCGTTCATACTGACTATGCCCGGCTGTCCGTTTATCTATTACGGCGACGAGATCGGCATGAAGTATATTAAGATGAGCAGCAAAGAGGGCGGCTATTACCGCACGGGCTCGCGTACACCCATGCAGTGGGATTCCTCTGAAAACTACGGATTTTCGACAGCCACTCCCGAACGGTTGTACCTGCCGGTCGATCCGGCGGCAGACGCACCGACTGTAGAGGCACAGCAGAAGGATGAAAATTCGCTGTATCATGAAGTGAAAAAACTGCTGGCGATCCGCAACGCCTATACCGAACTGCAATCCGACGCGGAAGTGGAATTCCTGACCGATACCGGTTATCCGCTGGTTTATACCCGTGAAAATGAGAACGGAAAGATCCTGATCATGATCAATCCAAGCAATAAAATGGTTACATATAACACACAGCTTTCCGGTGAAACGGTATACGCTTTCGGTGAAACAAATGCGATCGACGGCGGCTATACTTTATCCGCGCAATCTGCGTTGTTTATCAAAGTATAAATTTACTGTAACGACTTACAGAAAACCCCTGCAATCAAATGATGCAGGGGTTCGGTTTATATATGGCGTTGCAAGCGAGAATCAAACTATTATTTCACCCAGGCAGTGGTCTTGTTCGGCTTTCAGTATTCGTACCGTTTTGATTTCACCGGTAAAAGGATTTTCGGATCGGACAAATACCTTGGCGTATTGCGGTGTGTAACCGACCGCACAGCCGTTTTCCGGGGATTCAAATAGTACCGGAAACGTTTTACCGATCATTTTTTCCAATACGGCAGTTTCGCATTTATTTGTCAGATCAATCATCCGGCGGCTGCGTTCTTCTTTTACGGAAGAATCGACCTGATCATTCAGCGCGGCGGCCACTGTCCCGGCGCGTCTGGAATATGAAAATACGTGAGATTTTGCAAACCCGATTTCTTTTATGAAAGATATGCTTTGCTCAAATTCTTCATCGGTTTCGCCCGCAAATCCGACCATAACGTCGGTGGTGATCGAGGAATCGGGGAACATCCTGCGGATTCGCTTGATCAGATCCCGGTAGAATGCCGTGTCATATTTTCGATTCATACGTGCCAGCGTGGCGTCACACCCCGATTGCAAAGATAAATGGAACTGGGGACAGAATTTCGGCTGCTTTGACAACCGTTCCAACATAACATCAGTCATGTGATCAGGTTCCAGCGATCCTAATCTTACACGCAGAATGTTGTCGTTTTCACATACCGCTTCAACGGCATCACATAAATTGAGACCGATGTCTTTGCCGTATGCGGAAAGGTTGATGCCCACGAGAACGACCTCTCTGAAACCGCGTTTGGCAAGCGCCGCGGTTTCGGTTTGTATGGATTTCGGATCTCTGGAACGCACCGGGCCGCGCGCATAGGGAATAATACAATAGGTGCAGTAGCGTTCGCATCCGTCTTCAATTTTCATATATGCGCGGGTCCGTTCGGAAAAATCGGTGATCGGCAGGGTATTATAGTTTTCACCGCGCAAGTGCGGCTTGACCGCATGAATGTGTTGAGCGCGATCGTAATGCAGAACGGTTTGTATCAGCTGTTCCGGGTCAGTATTACCGAAAACAATGTCGACTTCGGGTAATTCGTACGCTTTTTCCGGAAATGCCTGCGCCATACAGCCGGTCAGCACGATGACGGCATCCGGATTCTGGCGTTTGCATTTTCGGATCAACTGTCTGGTTTTGCGATCACTCTCTGCCGTGACGGTACAGGAGTTGATCAGAATCACATCGGCTTGTTCGGGGAAGGAAGTGCCGGTGTGACCGTATTTTTCAAACGCTTCACGCAGAGACTGCGTTTCGTATTGATTGACTTTGCATCCGAGTGTGTGATAATATAATTTCATATAAAACTCCATTTATTTGTTACTTGCATTATACAATAAACCGATCACTCTGTCAAAGTTTTCAAAAAAAATTATGAAAAGTTAAAAAAATCCTTGATTTTTCGATTAAGTTGTGCTATTATATTTTAGCATTTGATTTCACCGATACCTCTTCGGTGGGTTTAATGCCGAAAATATCGACATTGAAGCGGATGGTCCTCTGTCTTTTTTAAGTTATGAACATCTGAAAAAAACAAGGAGGAAAATCTAATGGACATTATTCGTGAGTTGACGGCTGCACAGCTGAAAGAGGATGCGCCGGTTATTGAAATCGGTAATACTGTGCGTGTACACGTCAGAATCAAGGAAGGCGAAAAAGAAAGAATTCAGGTCTATGAAGGTACTGTTATCGCCAAGAACAACAGCGGTATTGCTGAAACTTTCACTGTTCGCCGCGTTTCTTACGGTGTCGGCGTTGAACGTGTATTTCCGGTTCATTCGCCCATCGTTGCCAAAGTCGAAACTGTTCGTAAAGGTAAAGTTCGCCGTGCGAAACTTTATTATCTGCGTGACAGAGTCGGTAAGGCGGCCAAGGTTAAAGAACGCATTGGTTGATTCATTCAAGGGGGACAGGGTCGCATATCCTTGTCCCTTTTGTTATTTTACTGATTACGGAGGCGATTTTTACGGACGAGTATACTGATCGAAATGATACGTTGGATAACGAAGGTTTTTCTGGGGATCAGATGGTTGAAGATGATGATTTTCAGCAGTTTTTCGTGTCTGATGAAAGCGCTGACAACGAAACAGTTTCGAATTTTGACGAATCAGATAATGCAAACAATGCTTTCACGGTTTTGGATGAACCGAATGAAAACGTCACACTTACCGATCAGATTTTTGATTGGCTGGATGTTATTGCCACAGCGCTGATCGCCGTCGTTTTGATATTTTCAATGGTTTTCCGTGTTGCTACCATTGAGGGTAGTTCGATGGAAGAAACGTTGTTCAGTAATGAAAAAGTCGTTATTTCAAACGTCGGTTATACACCGAAGCACGGTGACGTTGTCGTCATTTACCGTGACACCGGTGAACCGCCGATCATTAAGCGCGTCATTGCTGTTGCCGGTGAAAAGGTCGATATCCTTGACGGTTACGTCTATGTGAACGATAAAAAAATTGACGAACCGTATCTGACACAGATGACCTCAAAGCGTGAACCCGGTACTAAATTTCCACTGACAGTCGAGTCCGGAAAAGTATTTGTTTTGGGGGATAACCGATTGGTTTCAAATGACAGCCGTTCACTTGATATCGGGCTTGTCGATGAAAAGAATATTTTGGGTCATGCTTTTATACGCATTTTCCCATTCAATAAATTCGGAGGAATTAAAAAATGAACGCCGAACAAAATATTCAGTGGTTCCCCGGTCACATGACGAAAACCCGTCGTCAGATCGAGGCACAACTGAAAATTATTGATGCGGTTGTGGAAATTGTCGATGCAAGAATACCTGTCAGTAGTCGTAATCCCGACCTGGCAGGTATTATTGGTTCTAAACCGCTTTTAATACTGTTGAATAAATGTGATATGGCCGATGCCGCAGTTACCAACACGTGGATTCAGTATTATGCAAATCGAAAAATACCCGCTATCCCGGTCGATTGCCGTTCGGGAAAGGGAATCGGGCGTTTCAAAACGGTCGTCAAGGAATTACTGGCCGACCGCCTGAAACAGTATGCCGAAAAAGGAATGGTCGGAAAACCGCTTCGCGTAATGGTTGTCGGCATACCGAACGTCGGAAAATCTTCATTCATCAATCGCATTGCCGGAAATTCTCGTGCAAAGGTCGAAAACCGTCCCGGCGTCACCCGTGGAAATCAGTGGTTCACGATCGACCGTCAGTTGGAACTGTTGGACACGCCGGGCGTTTTGTGGCCGAAATTTGAGGATCAGACCGTCGGGGAACATCTGGCGTTTACCGGTGCTGTGGCCGATCGGGTTCTAGATACTGAATTGCTGGCGATGAGATTACTGGATATTCTGAAAATTGATTATCCTGATTCGTTGACCGCGCGATACGGCGCGAACGATTTGTCGCTTGAATCGTATGTACTGTTGGAGCAGATTGGGAAAAAACGCGGCATGGTCATTCGCGGCGGAGAAAC
>JAZRWX010000034.1:0-6005 GCA_045599905.1 Acutalibacteraceae bacterium | reverse complement strand
CCGGTTTGGAACAGACCGGTCAGGTGCCGTTTGACACGGTGCTGATCCACGGTCTTGTCCGTGACAGTAAGGGCCGCAAAATGTCGAAATCGCTCGGCAACGGGATTGATCCGTTGGAGGTCATCGACCAGTACGGCGCCGACGCACTGCGCTTCTCACTGGCAACGGGCAACAGCCCCGGAAACGATATGCGTTATATCGAAGAACGTGTCGAAGCCAGCCGTAATTTCGCCAATAAGATGTGGAACGCCGCGCGTTTCATTCTCATGAATCTGGAATCGGAAGATGTTCTGCCGCTGATCCCCGAAAACTTCGCGTTGGAAGACAAGTGGATTTTGTCGCAGTTCAACACGCTGGTCGCCGGTGTTACCGAAAATCTGGAACGCTATGAACTGGGTCTTGCGGTGCAGAAACTGTACGACTTTATCTGGGACGTTTTCTGCGACTGGTATATCGAAATCTGTAAATCCCGCCTCAACGGGGACGATAAAACGGCGGCGGATACCGCCCGTGCGGTGCTGACCTACGTCTTTACCGGCACGCTGGCGCTGATGCATCCGTTCATGCCCTATATCACCGAAGAAATCTGGCAGTCCATGCCCCATAACGGCGAGGCGCTGGTCGTTGCCGAATGGCCGGCCTATCATAAGGAATATGAATTTGCTACCGAGGAAGCCGAGTTTGAAAAGATCATGGCGATCATCAAAGCGGTGCGCAACCGCCGTGCCGAAATGAACGTTCCGCCTTCTAAAAAGGCGAAGGTCTGTATCGCCTCGGCTACACCCGATACCTTCCGCGCGGGCGCGGCGTATATCTGCCGCCTGGCAAGCGCGACCGAGGTCGAAGTCGGGGCCGACTTTGAATCGGACGGCGCGGTACGCATCGTGACCGATGCCGCGACGGTGTTTATTCCGATGAAAGAACTGGTCGATGCCGAAAAAGAACTGGAACGGCTGAATAAAGAACTGGCGGCGGCACAGAATGATAAGTCTTTCATTGAAAAGAAACTTTCCAATGAAAACTTTGTCAGCAAAGCACCTGCCGCGGTAGTTGATCAACAGCGTCAGAATCTGGAAAAGGTCTGCGATAAGATCGCACTGCTTGAAAACAGCATTGCCGAAATGGAAAAACTGAAATAAACATAAAAAAAGAAGCCACTCGTTCCGGGCGGCTTCTTTTTCGATACTGTCTGTCCGGTGTTTCCGGCCGTTCGTCCCCGCCGCATTTTGCTTCCTCACGGCTTTCGGGAATGTCGGTTGTCGGTTTTCCGTTACAGACGGGGGGCACGAACGGCTCGATCATCGGAACGCTGTCAGTACCGACCATGTAATCAGGAGGCACTGTATAGGTGCGTTTAAGGATCTTCCATCGTCCTTGCCCAACAGTATTTTATGTGGGCATACAAAAATTAAACCTGTAAAAATCTGGTGATTTTTTTGAACTATGAAGAAACGCTGAACTGTATTCACGCCTGCGGAAAATTCACACTGCCGGCAGGACTGGACCGCATGAATACCTTACTTGAAAAACTCGGCGATCCGCAAAAGGAACTGCCGGTCGTGCATATCGCCGGCACTAACGGAAAGGGCTCGACCGCCGCGTTCTGTGCCGCCGCGTTCCGCGCGGCGGGATTGAAAACGGGGCTGTTTGTTTCGCCGTTCGTGCTTGATTTTTGCGAACGGATACAAATCGACGGAAAATTCATACCACAGGAGAAACTGGCGGCGTTGACCGAACAGGTCCGCAGTACCGGCGTTACGGTCAATGAATTTGAAATGATCACGGCGATCGGTTTTCTGTACTTCCGTTCGGAAAAATGTGACGTCGTGGTGCTGGAAACGGGGCTTGGCGGCAGACTGGACGCTACCAACACCGCCACCGATGTGCGGGTTTCGGTCATTACGAAAATCGGGCTGGATCACACGGCGATTTTAGGGGATACCCTCTCAAAAATCACCGCCGAAAAATGCGGCATTATCAAAAACGGCGTAACGGTGACCAATCCCTGCCAGGAGCCGACCGTATTGGAGCAGATTCGCCGATCTTCAAAAGAACTGACCGTTCCGGATCTTTCGCAGTTAAGCGAGGTGCGGTGTGACCTGCTCGGCAATTCGTTTTGCTATCGCGGTGTGCCGTATACGACCCGCCTGGGCGGTGAATATCAGATCGAAAACGCGCTGACCGCCATCGAGGCGGTAAAGGCAAGCGGCTTCGGTGTTTCGGTGGAAGAAATGCAAAAAGGTCTGGAAAGCGCGGTGTTTCCCGCCCGGTTGGAGGTCTTGTCGCGCCAGCCGCTGGTCGTGCTGGACGGGGCGCATAACCCCGACGGTGCCGGCGCGCTGGTAAAGGCTATGCGGCCGTATGCCGGGAAGATCCATGCCGTCGTCGGAATGATGCGTGACAAAAACGTGCGCGGCTTTCTGGAAACGGTACTGCCGCTTTGCAAGTGCGTGACAGCCGTTCCGGCGTGTGATCTGCCGCGCGCAATGCCGGCGGCGGAACTGGCGGAACTGTCCCGGACGTTCTGCGCCGACGTGCGTGTCGAAACCGATCTTGCGCGGGCGCTTTCGGCGGCAAAAGAGCCGGTTTTCATTTTCGGTTCGCTGTATCTGGCGTCGCAGGTCAAACAACTGCAAAAAGACCGGAAAATCCCCTTGATCTGACAATTGAATATGACAGAATTTACGCGAAGATTCCCTTACAATAGGGTAGGAATCTTCGCGTTTTTTGTTTGGAGGAAAAGGAAATGCCAGTAGAATTAAACAGGACCGGCGAAGTATTGACGGTCTGTCTTTCGGGAGAAATCGACCACCATACCGCCCGCCAGATGCGGCAGGTGGTGGATGAGGCCATCGAACTGAATATGCCCACACTCGTGGTGCTGGATTTTTCGGGGGTCGGATTCATGGACAGCAGCGGCATCGGTTTCATTATGGGACGCTACCGTAATTTGGCGCGTATCGGTGCCACGCTGCACATTGCCGGCGCGCCGCCGTCGATCAGCAAAATGATGAAACTGGCGGGAATAGAAAAACTGGCGCCGCTGCCGGATACGGATAAGGAGAAAACAAAATGAATATCATCAACCGTTTCAGCATGAATTTTTCGGCACGTTCGGCAAACGAAAACTTTGCCCGTGCCGCCGTCGCGGCGTTCGCGGCACAACTGGACCCCACGTTAGAGGAAATCAACGATATCAAGACCGCCGTGTCCGAAGCGGTGACCAACTGTATCGTCCACGCCTACGGGGAACAGACCGGAAAAGTTTACATAATCTGTACGATCGACGATCAGCACGAACTGCGTATCAGCGTACGGGATACGGGGTGCGGCATTGAAAACGTCGACCGCGCCATGGAACCGCTTTTCTCGACGGTCGGCGGCGAACGCGCCGGCTTGGGATTCGCGGTCATGCAAAGTTTTATGGATTCGCTGAAAGTGCGCTCACTGCCGGGCAAGGGAACGACCGTTACCATGTCCAAAAAGATCCAGCCGCGGTACGGTGTCCGTGGTTAAAGACGAGCGTGCGCGGGAACGGTTCGTGGCGGACAACCTGCCGCTGGTGCATTCGTTATGCCGCCGGTTTACGGGGCGCGGTATCGAATATGACGATCTTTACGGTGCCGGCTGTCTGGGTCTTGTCAAGGCGACCGACGCTTTTGACGAAAGCCGGGGACTGTGCTTTTCGACCTATGCCGTTCCGGTGATTTTGGGTGAGATCAAACGCCTTTTCCGGGACGGCGGCGCGGTAAAGGTGTCCCGTTCGCTGAAAGAATTGTCGCTGAAAGTCACCCGTGTCGGCGAAGCGCTTTCGGTACGGCTGGGCAGGGAGCCGACGGTCGGGGAAATCGCCGCCGAACTGTCGGTCGATATCGAGTCGGTGACCGAGGCGCTGTGCGTTTCCCGTTCGGTGCTATCGCTGACGCGTGAAACGGAATCCGGCACGGGGGAGTATGATCTGCCGACCGAACCGCTGGAAGAAACGCTGGATGACCGTCTGCTTCTTTCGTCGGCGTTCACGGTGCTGGACGGACGGGAACGGCAGATCGTTTCCTGCCGTTATTTCCACGGGCTGACGCAAAGCAAAACGGCGGCGCTGATGGGAATGTCGCAGGTGCAGGTTTCCCGTGCCGAACGAAAGATTTTGCAAAAACTGAAAAACGCCATGAAAGAATAAACCCACGGAAGTTCTGGAATGAACTTCCGTGGGCGATCGGTTTTTTTATCAGCCCTTGACAGCGGCAAGGATCTGTTCTTTGATCTGGCGCATACCGGTTTCGTTGGGGTGACCGTTCTGCTTTTCGACCGCTTTCAGCACAACGTATTCGGTGCCGAAACGTTCGCAGATATCCGCCATGCCCTGCATGACTTCTTCTTTCAGATCACAGTTGATCAGGGTAATGACCCGAACGGACGGGTTCTGCTTTTTTAAGTAATCCTGCAAAAAGCAGTACGCGGGGAAAAACTGCCGCAGATCGGCATCGGTCCAGTCGGCGTACTTTTCTTCACCTAACGGGGAATTCGCCCAACTGTCATTGGTGCCGCCGAAAACGAAGACGGTATCTACGGTCTGTCCGCCGCACTGACCGTCACGCAGATAGGTTTGAATGCGGTTGACAAACGCCGAATCGGGGCAGTAACTGTTGTCATACCCCGTCAGACAGACGGTGGAACCCGACCAGCTGTTGTTCATGACAAGTGCGGAGTTTGTTTCGGCCAGCAAAGCGCCCCACCAGGTTTTTTCGGGGGAGCGGATACCGCCGGATTCAGCGGAAGTGCACGGGTAATAATAAGGGGGATATCCTTCCGGATTACAACCGTCGTAGGTCGAATAACTGTCCCCTAAAATAAAAACGTTTCCGAAACTCATTTTTTTCAATCCTTTACGCTGTTTTTACTTAACATTTACTATATCATAACCTACCGGAAAATTCAATATTTTATCGGTATTATTACAACGTTCTGCCGCGCTTCAAACTGGTATTGCCGAACCGTTCCCGTACCGATTCAATGGATTGTTCGATTTTTTCGGCACGCTCGTCAACGGTATGTTCACCGAAAAAGTCCTGCTGAACGGCAAAATCGCCCGTTTTGAAGTTGGAAATACGCAATCCGACCGAACGCAGCGGAAGATCCCAGCGGTAATTTTCCCGGAACAGCGCAATCCCTTTTTTCGCGATCTCCATCGGTGTGTTCAGCGGAATGTTGAGCGCCCGGCTGAACTCCTGTATTTTCAGCGCCGTGTTTCGGGTATGGACCTGAACGTTGCCCGCAAACAGATCGTAACGCCGCAGTTCCCGTGTGATCTCTTCCGCCAGACCGACAAAAATTTTCCATACGGCGTCCTCGTCGGTGATATCCTGCGGCGGTGTGGCCGATCGGCTGATGCTTTTCGGCCGGTCGTTTTCGTTGGGTACGGTGACCGGGGAATGATCTTCTCCCAAAGCGAACTGCCGCAGCTGCGGGCCGGTTTTGCCCAGCAGGTCCGACAATGTGCGTTCGGGACACGCCGCCAGATCTCCGATCGTCACGATCCCGCGGTTTTTCAGGGTCTTGGCGGTATTATGCCCGACAAACAGCAGGTCGCCGACCGGCAAATCCCAGACTTTTTCTTTGAAGTTTTCCCGGCTGATCACGGTAACGGCGTCGGGTTTTTTCATATCCGAACCCAGTTTGGCGAAAACTTTGTTGAAACTGACACCGATAGAAACGGTCAGCCCCAATTCTTTTTTGACGGCGGCACGGATCTGCTCGGCAATGGCGGGACCGTCCCCGAACAGCAGGGTACTGCCGGTCACGTCCAGCCATGATTCGTCAATGCCGAACGGCTCGATCTGATCGGTATACCGCGCCAGAATTTCCCGTGTGGCACGGGAATAGTGCTTGTACTGCCTGTAATCGGGCGGTAGTATCACAAGATCAGGACATTTGGATTTTGCCATCCAGGTCGCCTCGGCGGTTTTTACACCGAATTTTTTAGCCAGTTCGTTTTTGGCCAGTACGAT
>JAZRWX010000033.1:0-3748 GCA_045599905.1 Acutalibacteraceae bacterium | reverse complement strand
AATATAGTTGAATTTCAAGGTGTAATTTTGACCGGCAACTACAGCATCGAAAACATCGGCAACAAGTTTACCGTTACCGCCGGCAGCACCGGAAGCAGTGACGTGCCACGCCGGTTCTTTACTATCATCCGGCAGCGGGATCTGATCGTAAGTGATTTTGGTATTCGTTACATTCGCAGGCGTATACAGTGCGCGCATTTCGGTACCGTTGCCAACCAACACACCGGAAGCGGTATACACCTGAATATCCCATACGTAATAATCGTTTTTGCCCTGTTTGTTGCGAATTTGGGCAGAGTACTCACTCGGATTGTTTTGCGGTGTAACGGTGAATTCTTTTTCGATGATTTCCCCGACCGGCAACGGTATGTTCATCAACTGTTCGCCGTCATGACGAGTGCCGTTAGGATTGTTCAATTCATTATATATTTCCTGAACATAGAAGCTGCCGGAAACGATAAAGAATTTCATTTTTAAGGTATAGGACTGATTCAGCGGCAGACCGTCAAATGCGTTGGTAATGAATTTACCGTCGCCAACGCCGTTTTCAGTCGAAACACAATGCCATGCAGGAATGGTTTCATTGCACTTGGTGCAAATGCCGTCCCGACCGTATTCGTGAGTGCAAACGCCCTCAGCACCCGGTTCTTCGGGTGTTTCAGGATTTTCCGGGTTTTCGGGTTCTTCGGGTGTGGAAGGCTCGCCGAACGGCTGTCCGTAATCAATGACGTTGTAAATATTAGCCCAATCGCCGGTAGCAACAGTAGAAAAAGTGCCCTGCTGACCGCCGCCAATATAATAGTAACCGGTCAAACCGTTCGAAAAGTCGCCGTTCGGTACAAGATTGGCGGTAGTTCCCTGCTCTACAACCGAGAAGTTCGCAAGGTACAGATAGTCATTATACAGCAAGCGAAGCGTAACACTCATGTCACTGCGCGTTGCAGTCGCCGTATAAGTTGCAGTGAAGTGATGGCGCTCGTTTGAAGCAAAATAGGGCAAGTCATTATTTGAAGAATCGACAATATTGCCCACATTCCCTCTGCCGGCACTGCACATAAATACGTAGCATTGTCCGGAATTACTTGCTCCGCCGGCAATAGCACCGTCTAAATAATAATCGAAAGACACTTCATAAGTCTTTCCGGTGGTCATCGTAAATTGCGGCGTACGTAACTGGCTGTAATGCGTCAGCGAAGTATTGGAAGCGGTGCCCAAAGTACATTTCAGCATTTTTGGGGTGATATTTTCCGCCGAAACGGGAGCACCCACAACACATACGCTGAGCAACATACAGATCGTTAAAAGTATACCCAATGCTCTCTTCATAATAAGTCCATCTCCTTATAACGAAATGTGTTAAATGCAGTTGGATTTTTCTGTAAAATTGCGCATTTTTCACAAAAATCCAACATTACAATTTTATTATATATGTTACAGGTTTATTTACAATAACATAATGTTGCAATGTGATATGCATAATGTTATTTTTTACATCACATCACCATATTTATAGAAAAAAAGCCACAATATCCCGTCATTTTTGCTAATTAAACGCCCGTCATTTTTGCGCGTTGCAAACCCCGGCGATTAACAAAACGGCATCACATAAACCAATGAATAATCAACGGTCAGCCACGATCGAATATGATCCTCCCGGCACACAAAAAAAACGGACTCCTGCAAATTTGCAAGGAATCCGTTCATAAAATCATTCAAGTAAATCGCCCAAACAGGTCACATAACGGTCGGCATCTTTCAAAATACCGTTTATATCGATTGCCACAACACCGCATCCTGCTGCGCGTGCGGCTTCGATCCCGGCCTGTGCACCTTCAAAAACCACACAATCGGCGGGATCAAAATGCAACAGTTCTGCCGCTTTCAAAAACACTTCCGGATCGGGTTTCGCTTTACTGACCGCATTTCCGTCAACCACAGCATCAAACAGGTCTGAAATGCCGGTTTTTTCAAGAATCAGCGGTGCGTTTTTGCTGGCGGAACCCAAAGCGATTTTCACGCCGTCCGCACGCAGTTTCAGCAAAAACTGACGCGTACCGGGCAACAATGAATCCGCATTCAGGTTTTCATCCAACAGTTTTAGATACCGTTCGTTTTTTTGTGCGGCCCAGCTGACTTTTTGCTCCTCAGAAGCGGTTATGTTACCGATGGAAAGCAGGATTTCAAGCGAACGCATCCTGCTGACGCCTTTCAGACGTTCGTTATCCTTTTTAGTGAATTCAAATCCCAATTCGGCGGCAAGTTCACACCATGCCATGTAATGATAACCGGCGGTGTCAACAATAACACCGTCTAAATCAAAAATCGCGCCTTTCATTCTTTATCCTCCCCATTAAAACAGACAATCACTTTTGACATCCAGTGAAATCTGTTTTTCAACGGATTCACCCGCAGACAAATTCACGTTATCACCGCAAAGCGTTAAATCAAGTACACCGCTGTTATTGCTGTCCGCAGTGACCTTTACAGCTGTGTTTGACAGTTCCACGGTAAAATGCTGTCCGTGCCAGCACGCCCGGAAAACAATGCGATTCCACCACGGTATCATATGGGGTTCAATCACTACCCCATCGGCAAACATTTTCACACCGGCAACGCCGCGCACCACCGATTTCCATGCACCGGCCGCGCACGCCGCGTGTATTCCCTGAAACGCGCAGTTATGCAGATCATCCAGGTCGATCATCGCAGTTTTCATAAAATCGGTATATGCGCTTTCCGGCGCGCCGTTATCCGACGCGCAGATCGAATGGACGCAGAACGACAATGACGAAAGCGCCTCACAACGGGCACGGTAATAGTCCCAGTTTCTGCGATATACCTGCGGATCAAACCGGAAATTCTGATATGCGAACATCACCAGCACATCAGGTTGTTTGATAACCTGACTCTTATGATATAATCCGGAGCTGATCTGGAAATTGGCTATAACGCCTTTGCCGCCGTCGGAGTATTCCAAATCACGGCTTAAATCAAAATAACCGTCAAACTGCGGGATCATACCGGTTTCTTTGACCATCGGCAGATACAGATTTTCGGCAAGATCGCGGATCGCTTCGATCTCATCGGCACCAAAATTGATTTTCTGCATAATGGCATCTAACTGCTTACCGTATTTTTTGCAGAACATCAGGGTGCGGTCAAGCAGATAACGCACACAGTAATTCGTATAGGCGTTATTATCCACGTACGGATGCTGTTCATCGGTTCCTGTGACCTGCAAAATAACGTAACCGCGTTCGTCTTTCTCAACACGGGAAAGCCAATAACGGCAGATTTCAAACAGCATTTCCATGCCGTATTCGATCATAAATGCGTCGTCCCCGGTGCAGTTGTAATAATTATTGACCGACCATGCCACGTCTGAAACGATATGGATCTGCATGATCGGATGGCGGGAAACCGGCCAGACCAGTTCTTTTCCGGAAACCCCCGAATTAAACGGATACCGGGCACCTTTCCTACCCTCTTCGATCGCGTTCTTACGTGCCTGTTCCAGCATTCGGTAACGGTACAGCAACAGATTTCTGCCAACCTGCGGCATTGTTTCATAAAACACCGGTGACTGATAAACTTCACAGTCCCACCAGACCATGCCGGAATAACAATAACCGGTCAGTCCTTTCGGTGCCAGTGAATGCACCGAATCGTTCCGGTTGACGGTGCCCAGCGTATGGAAATTATTGAAACGCAAAGCCGCGTCCGCGGTATCATCACCTTCAATAACGAC
>JAZRWX010000032.1:0-4409 GCA_045599905.1 Acutalibacteraceae bacterium | reverse complement strand
GATATTGACGCTTCCTGCGGTCAACTGCGCCGCAAGGAAAAGGAGGTCATGTAACCATGCAAATATACGGAAAAACCGACGTTGGTCGGGTACGTGTGTCCAATCAGGATGCTTTCGGGATCCTGCAATTAGACAAAGATGTGTGGTTCGCGGTCGTTTGTGACGGAATGGGCGGTGCAAACGCCGGAAATATCGCAAGCGCAACCGCAACGGAAATGATTACCGAATATGTAAAACGGTCTTATCGCGAAGGTTTAAGCATGGATCAGTACGTTACTTTACTGCAAAATGCAATCCGTTCGGCGAATATTGCCGTATTCGATCTTTCGCAAAAAAAGACCGAATACAGCGGAATGGGTACGACGGTCGTGGCGGTCATCATTGCAGAAAGCAATTTTGCCGTTGCACACGTCGGTGACAGCCGGGCATATATCATCGGCAAGGACATCCACCAGATCACCCGGGATCATTCCGTGGTACAGAATCTGATCGAAAGCGGCGAACTGACTCCCGAAGAAGCAAAGAAACATCCGCGCAAGAATGTTATTACCCGCGCGCTCGGAATATCGGACGATATTTGTCCCGAATGCAACATTTTTGAATTGGATGATACACAAACGTTGCTGCTTTGCAGTGACGGACTGACGAATTTTACCGAGTCGGCTGATTTGCTGGATATGGTTCAGCATATTGATCCTGAAAAACTGGCGGAAACTTTGGTGGC
Source organism: Acutalibacteraceae bacterium (assembly GCA_045599905.1). Classification (GTDB taxonomy): domain Bacteria; phylum Bacillota; class Clostridia; order Oscillospirales; family Acutalibacteraceae; genus UBA737. The sequence continues at coordinate 3,685 of JAZRWX010000032.1, read as the reverse complement.
GCGCGCCAATCATAACGGCGGCGGAGATAACATTACCGCCGTGATTGCGAAACGCTGACTGAAAGGAGAAAACGTGTGATGGATAAATTTGTCGGAAAGCGGCTGGACGGTCGCTATGAAATACAGGAAATTATCGGGATCGGCGGTATGGCCGTCGTATATAAAGCGCACGATGTGATCGAAGACCGTACGGTGGCTATCAAGATTTTGAAAGAAGAATTTACTTCCAACGAGGAGTTTATTCGCCGGTTCAAAAATGAAAGCAAAGCGATCGCCATGCTGTCACATCCCAATATCGTCAAGGTTTACGACGTCAGTTTCGGGGATCTGATCCAGTATATCGTCATGGAATATATTGACGGTATCACGCTGAAAGAGTTTATTGAACGTCAGGGCAGTTTGCGCTGGCGGGACGCGGTTCATTTCGCCGTACAGATTTTGAAAGGTTTACAGCACGCGCACGACAAGGGAATCGTGCACCGTGACGTGAAGCCGCAGAATATCATTGTTTTGCCTGACCATACCATTAAAGTTACCGATTTCGGTATTGCGCGTTTTGCCCGCAGTGAGCAGCGTACCATTACTGATAAAGCGATCGGTTCTGTGCATTATATCAGTCCGGAACAGGCGCGCGGTGAGCACACTGATGAAAAAGCCGATATCTATTCTGTCGGCGTAATTTTGTATGAAATGCTGACCGGCCAGGTGCCTTTTCAGGCGGAAAGCGCTGTGTCAGTGGCTATTATGCAGTTGCAACGGGAGCCGAAATTGCCGACCGAGGTAAACTCTTCCATCCCGCTCGGCTTGGAACAGATCACCATGCACGCGATGCAGAAGAGCGTGGAACGCCGTTATCAGTCGGCGGCAGAGATGCTGTGCGATTTGGACGCATTCCGTAAAGATCCGGAAAAGTTGTTTGCCTATACCGCTTTTGTGGATAATTCTCCGACAAAATTTGTCGACACACCGATCGGGTCGGAAGACACCGACGATCAGGTCGTTTCGGAAACTGCCGAAGAGATTTCCGAAACGGAAGAGGAAGAAGAAACCGTTGAAAAGAATAACATCATCCCGATTTTGACCGGCGTGGCAGTAACGCTGGTGTTGGTACTGGTGGCGATCGGCGCGATATTCCTGCCGAATTTCCTGAAAAAGACGACGAAAGCACAAGCGTGTCCGGACTTTTCGGGCATGACTTGGGAGGAAATTAAAAAATCCGATTATTACAAGCAGTACGACATCGTAATGCTGGAAGCCGTCAGTCAGAAAAAACCCGGCACCGTTTTTGACCAGTCGCCGAAAGCGGGAAAAGAGGTCAAAAAGGGCGCGAAGATCAAAGTCTGGATCAGTCTGGGTGAGGAAACGGTTCCGGTTCCGGATGTTTCCGGTAAAAACGAACAGCAGGCAAAAATCGAAATGGAATCGATCGGTCTGGGATTTGAAAGTGATCACGAATACAGTGACGACGTTCCGGAAGGTCTGGCCGTGCGTTCGGACCCAAAAGCCGGCTCTGCGGCGTACTACGGCAAAATCATTACGGTCTATTTCAGTGACGGACCGGAGCCGGTAAAGGTTGAGAACGTTATCGGTTATGACGCCGAAAGTGTTAAAAAGATTTTGAAAGATCAGGGATTGAAAGTATCCTTTAAGTATAACATCGACCTTTCGCCGACCGATACTTATACCGACAAGGATATTTCTTACAGACAACTTCCCGCACCCGGTCAAGACATTGAAAAAGAGGGTACGGTCACGGTTTATATGAGTTCCGGCTACGTTTCCTATAAATCATTCGATTTGCCGCTTCAACTGGATACGAACAATTCCGCGCCTACCATTGATAAGGCATCAATAACGATTCAGGATAGTCAACCCATTCTGAACAGTAAACCACGTATTGTTTTTGATCCGTTAAGCAACAAAATCGTTATTAAAGATCTGGCGTTCAAACTGGATTCGCCCGAAACCGCCAATAATGTTTGGACTTCTATGAAAATACGCGCTTCTATTGACGGAAAAATGGAAGATTTGTTTGAGCTTACAGTCAACGTGACAAACGGCGCGCTGAAAGATACACCGGAACAACTTTACGTTTTCCCGGAATTGCCGGATCCACCCGAGAATGATCCGGATGATTCCGGCGATTCAAGCGGCGATACCTCCGGTATTTCTTCGGATAATATGGATGAGCCGATCAGTGAACCGATCAGTCAGCCGGTCAATCCGGACAACGGAACAACGAGTAATTCCGGCTCGGATTCAACGGGCAGTGAAAAAACGAAACGCTGATGGCGGAAGGGGTAATCTTTAAGGCACTTTCCGGATTTTATTACGTTTTATATTCGGAAAGAATCATTGAATGCCGTGCAAGAGGAAATTTCCGCAAAGCGGGCGTATCTCCACTGGTGGGCGATAAAGTTCGGATCACTTTGACAGACGATACCCACGGTGTTGTGGATGAAATCTATCCGCGTAAAAACTGCCTGGCCAGACCGGCGGTCGCCAATATAGACTGTTTGGTTATCGTTTCGGCGTATGAAACGCCGTCCCCGGATTCATATATGATCGACCGGTTGACGGCGTTGGCTGTATATCATAACATACAACCGATCATTGTGTTTAATAAGAGTGATCTCGGTGACTTTTCCGATTGGGCGTTCATCTATCGCAATGCGGGATTCGCAACCGCCGTCGTATCGGCGGAAACCGGAAGCGGACTGGCGGAACTGAAACAGTTGCTGACAGGAACCATCTGTGCTTTTGCGGGGAATTCCGGGGTCGGGAAATCCAGCATTCTGAATGCTTTAATGGGCCATGATACAGCGGAAACCGGCGCGGTCAGCGAGCGTTTGGGGCGCGGTCGTCATACGACCAGACATACCGAACTGTTTGAAACCGATTTCGGTTGCCGGATCGTCGATACACCCGGTTTTGCTTCGGTTGATATGATCCTTGATTATAATTTCAAAACGCATTTGGTCGAATGTTTTCCCGATATTGCCGCGTTTGCGGACGGGTGCCGATTTTCTACCTGCACACACACCTGTGAAAAAGGGTGCGGTGTCATGGCGGCTTTGGATGCGGGAAAGATTGAAAAATCACGTCATCAGAGTTTTTGCGGATTGACTGACGAATTAAAGTCTCTTCAACCGTGGCAGAATAAAAAGTAAGAAAAACGCATTTGCACTCCTGCAAATGCGTTTTTTGCGTAATTTTAATATTTTTTGGCACGAAACAAGCCGTTTTTGATTAGTATGGAACGAACGGGGAGGGAATGTGCTATGAGAAGACGCCGCGGCAATAAAGGTGCTATCGCCATAACGTTTGCAGTAGGACTGTTGGTGAGTTGTTTCTGCCCACTGCGATTCCTGGTCGCAATCCTGGCGATATGGGTCATCATTCTCGGCGCAACGGCCTGCTCCGGAAGATAAGGGGGATTTATATGAAGGTTGTGCTGGTGAAAAGTCCGAAATTTTTAAGTGGTTTTCTGCGTTTGATTTTCGGCATAAAAAAGGAAACGGCGTAAAAAAGAGCGGGGCGATCCGGGATCGCTCCGCTCGGCTGTTATTAAGGATGAATAAGGTTTCCTTCGATATTCAGCATGTATTTCCGTGCTTTCAGCGCGGCGGCAAATTCTTCTTCGGTGCGGATCCTGTGCTCAAACGCCAGACCGGTCGTTCCGAGA
>JAZRWX010000031.1:0-1989 GCA_045599905.1 Acutalibacteraceae bacterium | reverse complement strand
GCACCGGAAGATCGCCGACTGTGAAAGTGTCACCGTCGCAAAGCAGACGGTCCGGCCGCGGCGAGACCAGCCGCGCGTGAAAGCGTTCCGACAGCGTATATTCCGGATCATTGATAACGGCGCCGTCCTTCTGACCAATCGCCACCGGGACGCCGGTTTCACGCTGTAACCGCTCGGCGCCGCCGATATGATCGAAATGAACGTGGGTCAGAAGGATCATCCGTTCCTTGTCCGCGTTATTCTTCAAAAAGGTCAGTACGCGGTCATCGTCAAAACCGGGATCGACCACGATGGCCGCCCGTTGCGTGGAGATCATATAACAGTTGGCGTGGATGAGCCACAGCGGTAGGGTTTCAATTTTCATGTTTGCACCAGATTTCCGTATCGTAAAGGATCGTGACCGGCCCGTCATTGACCAGCGACACCTGCATATCGGCACCGAAGATGCCCTTTTCCACACGGCGCACACCCGCCGCTTTCAGCAGTTCGCAAAAGCGGTCGTAATAAGTGGAAGCGCCTGCCGGTTCCATGGCGTGAATGAAGGACGGACGGTTTCCTTTTTTGACGTCCGCGCCCAGCGTAAACTGGGAAATACACAAGACCTCGCCGTCCACGTCCAGGATAGAGCGGTTCATTTTGCCGTCCTCATCCTCGAACACACGCAGTAAAGACACTTTTTTTGCCAACATTTCCAGATCTTCGTCCGTGTCCTCTTCCATGGCGCAGAACAGGATCATAAATCCCGTGCCGCAGGAGCCGACCGTTTTGCCGTCCACCGTTACGGCAGACTGTTTTACACGCTGAATAACCGCTTTCATATATAACTTCCTTTATTGATTGATTCGTTCCACACAGAAGACACCCGGTACTTTTTCCAGATGCACGATGATACTGTGCAGGTGTTCCACGCTTTCGGCGCTGACGGTCAGGTTGGTAATGCTGTTGCCGTTTTTGATCTGCCGCGCGTTGATGGAATGGACCGCGATGCGCATATTCTGCATCAGCGTCAGAATATCCAGCACCAGTCCGTCCCGGTCGATCGCCGTGATCTGCAAAGCCGAAACGAAATTTTCGGAATGATCGTTATCCCAATGCGCCGCGATCCAGCGTTCGGGTTCGGGGCAGGACGAAAGATCCTGCGGAACGTTATTGCAGTCCCGCTTATGCACCGAAACACCGTGCCCGCGGGTGATAAATCCGATGATCTCATCCCCCGGAAGCGGCGCACAGCATTTGGAAAGTTTGACCAGACAGTTTTCGATACCGTCCACCACAACGCCTTCCGACGAATGGGCGTGAAGGACCGGCTTGATGATTTCCGGTTCCTGAACCTTTACCGCGGCGGAACGTTTGTTATAATCGTCCCGGATGCGCGGCATGACCTTGGAGATCAGAATGCCGCCGTACCCGATCGCGGCGAAGAAATCATCCCCCGTGGCAAAGCGCAGACGTTTGGCAAGGTCTTCGATATATTCGGCAAATTCGGCTTCGGGGAAATTGATGGCGTTGCGTTTCAGTTCGCGTTCCAGATCCATTTTGCCTGCCGCGATATTTTCGGGACGGCGCTCTTTCTTGAACCAGGAACGGATCTTGGACTTTGCCTGATTGGTGACCGCGATATTGATCCAGTCACGGCTGGGACCGTGCCCTGCTTGATTGGTCGTCAGAATTTCAATGACTTCCCCCGTCTGGATGACGTGGTTGATCGGCACGATCCTGCCGTTGACCTTCGCCCCCACCATTTTGACGCCGACCGCCGAGTGAATGGCAAACGCGAAGTCAATGATCGTGGAGCCGACCGGCAGATTGATCACGTCACCGCGCGGCGTAACGGCGAAAACGTCCTCCTGCGACAGATCGACCTTGATACTGCGCACCAGTTCCGACGCGTCGCCCGAAGCTTCCTGACTGTCCAGGATCTGACGGATCCACGCCAGCCGTTCTTCCATCTTTTTATCGCTGCCGGTGATCCCCTCTTTATACTTCCAG
>JAZRWX010000030.1:0-7014 GCA_045599905.1 Acutalibacteraceae bacterium | reverse complement strand
CACGTCGGACCAGACTCTTGAAAACTCAAAAACATCCTTTTCGTCGCCGTGATACGCACCGTCCACCGTGACCGCCGCTTTCGGGGAAACACTGCGGCCGCTGATCGCGGTATATTGAATTTTTATGTAATAGTCTGCGCTTTCTTTAACCGCAACATCAAAAGTTGCGGTTTCGCCCTCCCGTACCGTTTTCAGCCGGACGACCTTTTCCGCGGCAAAGGCGGGGACAGCCGGAACGGTAAGCAGCATCAAGAATGTAAGCACAACCGAAAAGAGTCGTTTCATTTTTTACCCTCACAAAAAATCGTCAGCCGACAAGACCGGTGTTTTCAATGCTTTGAGAAAACCATTTCTGCACGACAAGGAAGAAAATCAACAGCGGCAGAATAAAGATGAGGCAGGCCGCCAGTGTTTTCGGAATGATGTTATAAACGGTGCGGTCACCCATAAGTCCCAAACGGTTATACAGCAGTTCATAAATCCGTTGGACCTGCAACGCCATGGTTTTCCAGGTAGGCAGATAAATCAACGCGTAGAAATAATCGGTCCAATACCAAACCGCCGAAAAAACGGAGCAAAGCAAAAAGGTGTTCGATAAATTCGGGACCATGATCCTGAAATACGTTTTCAAAAATCCGCATCCGTCAATCAGCGACGCCTCCTCCAATTCCACCGGAATGGCTCCGTAAAACTGTCTGAATATCAGGATCAGCAATCCCGAACGGATGCCCATGCCGGTAGCCGCCGGCAGAAGAAACGCCCAAACCGAATCCAGCAGATTGATTTTGGAAGGCGCGCCGGTAATGGCACCGATAATGCCGAAAATATCAAAGTTTTTGACCAGCAGGTAATTGGAAAGGTTCAAAACCTGCGGCGGAACGATGATCGTAAAAATGACAATGCCGAACAGAATGTTGGAACCCTTGAACTTGAAGCGCGCGAACCCGTACCCGACCGCGGAGGAAATGAAGATTTCCGCCGCAACGCAGACGACGGTGATCAAAACCGTCCGGAACATTGGTTTTCCGATCCCGAGTTCCGTCAACACGTATTTGAAGTGATCCAGCGTGAAATTCCGCGGCACCCAAACCACCGTGATATCGTAAAAGTCAGCGGTGGCGCGCAGAGACATACTGAACATATAGAACAAAGGATAGAGAATGACAAAAGACAGCGAGATCAAAAACAGCCAGCGAAGCAAAGTGGAGAACGATTTGCCCAAATAGTACGCCGGCGAGATTTCAATGCGCTTTTGCGCGGTGTCATCCATCCGTTGGTTTTCCGTTTTCAAACCATTCATCCTCCTTTACTCGATTCTGTCTTTTTGAAAAACAAACGGTCTAAAAACCAAAAAGACGATCAGTATAAACACGACCGCGATCGCAAAAAAGATCAACGCCATTGCGGCGGCTTTGGAATATTCGATCTGCTCGTTTGAAAACGTCACGATGTAACTGAGCACCTTGTTATCCACGTTGGTAAACGAGTCGATGATCGTATAGACCGTCAGCGCCAGCACATACGGCGTTACCGTCGGGAAGGTGACTTTCCAGAAAGTTTCCCACGCCTTTGCCCCCTCTACCCGGGCGACCTCGTAATACGATTCCGGAACGCTGAGAAGCGCTACCAGGAAGACCAGAATTTGCAGCGCGCTGCGCCAGACCAGGTCGGAAACGTTGACGACCAGGGTCGAAATAACGGTGATCAGCCACTCGGGCAGACCCGTGGACAGCAGCACCTGCGTCAGGCCTTCGGCGTTAAAGAAAGACAGTTCGTCCTGCGAAGTCATCATAATTTCGTTTGTGCCGTTCTGAATGACGTTCATGATCAGCCCGCAGCCGATCACGATCGGCAAAAAGAAGATCAAACGCATAGCGGCACGGCCGTGGAATTTCTGATTCAGCACCGTTGCCGAAAACAGACTGAACAGAACGATAAAGGGAACCTCGTAAAACAGGTTGCCGAAACTGGTGAAAAGATAGGTCGGGAAATAAGCGTCCCCGGCGAAGGAATACTTAAAGTTGTCCCATAGGTTTTTCAGCGGTTCAAGTACGTATCCGTCGCCCTGACCGAACTTCATATTCGTAAAAGCCAATTTGACCAGTAACCCCATTGGCTGGGCAAAAAACACCAGCAAACCGATGATCCACGGAAGGACAAACAAAATGCCCGCAACACTCCGTTTTTTCCTGTAAGTCAACTTCATTCGCACTCACCTCGAACACTGCGGATAATTTCTCTGCATATATTATAACATAACCAATAATATTAAACAATTTTATTTTTTTAATATATGTGCTTCCAAGATAATGATTTTTTAATATCATATTTTTCAAAAAACAGATAATTTGACCACGAATCGAAAAAATATTTGGGTACATTATCCAAAATCTGACCGAATTACAAAAAAATACACCTTAAAATAAAACGACCGTTTCATCGTTTTATTCAGGTGTATCAAAAATCACTTTATTCTGTCAAAAGTTTCGAAATGCACACGTCGGCATTCCCCGTTTTCATTCCAGAAAAGGTTCGATTATTTTCCTGTCTTTCACATACAAAATGCCGTACCCGGCCAACGGGATATGACCTTTCCGGATACACGCGGCGTATACTTTCTGCAAGGTGGTTTCGTTCGGCAAAAGTGCCGCGTCAGAACAGTCTTCCCGACCGAAGATCCGCCAAAAATCGTGTGCCACCGTCTGTTCGGACGGCGTAATACTGAATAGATTCATAAAACGGACGATATTCGTTTTTTTGTCCAGCAACTGCCGGTTTTCCGGCGCCAACAGCCAGGAAAAACAGAAAAACGGAACCGTTCCGTTCTGAAACCGCGGGGCGAAAATATCATACGCGTCTTCAAACGATTTCCGGCAGTTTTCCGTTTCCAGCGGCGCGCCGGAAGGGATATGAACACATACAACCGGAGTGCCTTTTGCCAGCTTCCGGCGTTCAAAGTGAATATCCGTTTCCAGCTCATACGGCTCAAATTGCAGACGGCCGACAGCAAAGCGGCTTAAATTGAAAAAGCTGATAAACCAACCTGCCACAAACGTGCCGTAAACATTTCGTATCTGATAACATTCGTCGTTTTTTGCCAGAATATCGGCCATAACCCCGTCAAACAGTTTGGGGTCGAAATGATTGATCTCATACAAATGTTTCAGCTGTTTTGTCAGGCACAGAATAAATACCAGCAGTCCCGTTTCAGCCCTTACGCCGCACGTTGCGCAAAGTTCTTCCACCTGTTTGATCGCTTTATTATAATCGAACGTATAATCCCGTTCATAGCAGGCGATCTGTCCGTTAAAAATGGCGCCGGCCTGCTCGTGATCTGTGATTTTTCCGTAAGCCGCCAGTAAGTCACCGATCGCCCCGGCCGGAAACCGATATTGATTCGTGATCGACACAATGTATTCTTTCATGGTAAAACCTGCACTTTATCATAATAATAACGGAAGCCGTGTTTTCATAATTTTATTATAACGACTGTTGCCCTTGCAGGCAACTTTATTTTTTTAATATTTACTCCGGCATAATAATGTTTTTTTAATTATATCTTTTCAAGAAAACCGTTGTTTTCCCTATGACAGCATTATCTGTTTCGTCAAAATTACTGAAAATAATTTCTTTTTTCAAAAATAGGGCTTGAAGAAAGGATTAAAAAATGATACACTGAAAAACACGGAACGACCGATATTTTTTACGGAAATAATCATAAATCAAGAAAGGAAATCAGCGTTATGCCACGCCCGTTTTTCAAAGCAGAACCCGACCTGTTCCATTATAACCGGGAACTGTCCGCCGACAAAATGCCGACCTCCCACTTTCATCCGACTTATGAGGTATATTACCTGATATCGGGAAAGCGGCGCTATTTTATCAAAGATAAGGTGTATGAGATCCGCCCGGGTGATCTGGTACTGATCCCGCCGCAGGTGGTGCATAAGGTTTCCAATTCCATTGAAAACCGGGAGGGTGATTTTCACGCCAGATACCTGCTTTCCTTTTCCGAATCGTCATTAAACCAAAGTCTGAAAAAACGGTTCACAAGATATTACTATCACCTGGATAAAAAGGACAGTCAGTACATCAAAGCGCTGATCGAAAAAATGGGTGAAGACATTAAATATTACGACGACTATTCCCTGCAACTGTATAACGCCCATCTGACCGAATTGTTGATCTACCTGCTGCGGAATTATTCGCAGATCGATGACAGCCCGACGGAATCAAAATCGCGCATCAATCATATTTTGGATGAAATCGCGCAGTACATCTACGAAAACCAAAGCGATAACAGTCTGAGTTTGTCGCGGATCGCGGAAAAATTCGGTTTTTCCAAAGAGTATCTCAGCAAAAAATTCAAAGATACTTTCAAGTGCGGATACAGTGAATTTCTGACCAACACGCGCCTGGCGACCAGTATCAAACTGCTGACCATGACCTCGCTTTCGGTCAAGGAGATCGCCGTTAAATGCGGTTTTAAGGACTCGAACTATTATAATGCCGTTTTTAAGAAAAAACTGGGCATTACCCCCATTGAATACCGAACGACCGCCGAAGAAGATCTGAATTAATACAACCGTGCCGTTCCGTAATGAATCGGCCATTGTATCGGCACATGAACCTTAGGTATATCAGATAAAAAGCGTTCCGCAAAATGCGGAACGCTTTTTTGTATCCGTTCAGTTGTCATTTTTCGAGAAAAGCAGACATCCCATATTCCGGAAATGCTCGATCTTCTTTTTCAGCAATTCTTCCGAGCAGGAGAAAAATTCCGCCAAACAGGTCATACAGAGATGTTCGGTCGCGCCGCGGTTGATCAGTTTTTTGTGCAGACCGATCTCGTCAGCGGTCAGTTCCCTGCCGCATTGCTTGCATTGACTCATTTCGCATCAACGACCTTTGCGCGAATCAGACGGCAGTCATGTGCCGGACACGGCAGATTGTACAAAACACTGTTGGTCACCGTTCCGGTTTCGCCCGTCCACAGATCGGTCCATTCCAGTGTTTTTCCGGCGTCGGGGAAAATGCCGATTTGATCCAGCACGATGGGAGCGCTCCACGGAGTAGCGGCATCGTCGGAGAAGTTGAAAATACCGATGGCAATATCGCCGTTATCCAGATATTTGGCAATGATCGGAACGTCCATCGGATAATTCTCATAAAACGGTTCATCCGGTTTGCGGCAGGCGCGCGGAGTGAACGTATGCGGATTCACAAAGAACGGCTGTCTGCCGGCAGGATCCTGATTGATTGCAATAACATCTTTATTCATTAAAATTTTCTTTGTTTCGGGGGTCATATTGCGGATATCACAACCGATCATCAGCGGCGAATTCAACAGCGCCCACAGTGAAAAATGCAGGCGGTATTCGCTTTCGGTACAGCCGCCCATGCCGACGTTTCCGCTGCCGTTCATACCGACGACCAGCATATCCATATCGTTGAAACAACCCTTGCCGTTATACTCCTGGAACTGGATCTGGGACTGCGCCAGCGATTTTATCGAAGCCCATGAATCGAAAATATCACCGGTAGAGCGCCACATCGACGCGCCGGTTTCCTTGATCCAGACGCGGGTCATATCCGCACCCCAGGAGCAGGCGCTGAACAGAATATCCCGGCCACAGTTGGCAAGTGCCAGTCCCATGCGCTTATAAAGCTGGTCGGGGCTGACCGTTGTGGTATGGAAGCAATAATCGTATTTTAAGAAATCCACGCCCCATTCGGCAAAGGTGGCGGCGTCGATCCACTCATGACCGTAACTGCCGGGATATCCTGCGCAGGTCAGCACACCGGCGCAGGAATACATTCCGAATTTCAGTCCCTTGCTGTGAACGTAATCGGAAACATATTTCATACCGTGTGGGAATTTTTCGGGATCGGGCACCATTCTGCCGTTTTCGTCACGCTCTTTCAGCGCCCAGATATCGTCGATCACGACGTATTCATAGCCGGCGTCTTTCAAACCCGTTTCGATCAAGGCATCGACCGATTCCATGATCAGTTGTTCGTTGATGTTCGCGCCGAACGTATTCCAGGTGTTCCAACCGAGGGGTGGTGTGTTGACTGCCATAAATATTCCTCCAATATTTGTTTTCAAAATATTTTTATTTATCCTATCACATTTTTCCAAGTTTTTCAATACGGTATCTATCATATCAGCGCAGTTTTATTGCGGATACTATTCTTTTTTAAAAACCGTTTTATTGCCTGCTGTCCGATTATTTCCTTTCCCGATAACAGAACTGTAATTTCAAAGTATTATATCATGATTGGGCGCTAAAGTAAATACCACTGCCTGAAAAATATTATAATTGTATTGCCGCCGGAAATATGGTAAAATAGCAAAAAGAGGTGAGCGTATGCCGAATTACGAATCATTAAGTCCGGAAATCGAAGACCGGGTCGCTTTGCGGCAAATCAGCGATCATGCTTTCCGGAATGAAAACGCCATCCGCAGGAACGGCGATCATGACCGGGCGACTGCCCTTCGACCGCCCTTTATCCGGGATTGCGATAAAATCCTGCACTGCCCGTTTTACGGCCGCTATGCTGACAAAACACAGGTTTTTTCCTTTTACCGAAACGACGATATTTCCCGACGGGGACTGCACGTTCAGTTGGTTTCCCGCATTGCACGGACGCTTGGAACGGCGCTGGGACTGAACTGCGATCTGATCGAAGCGATCGCTTTGGGACATGATATCGGGCACACACCGTTCGGTCACGCCGGTGAATCGTTTTTGGACGAACTGTGCGCGGAACATACCGGCCGGCATTTTTCCCATAATATCCATTCCGTTCGGGTGCTGGACGGGATCTTCCCGTATAACATCAGTCTACAAACGCTGAACGGCATTGCCGCGCACGACGGCGAACTGGAATTAAGCCGTTATCAGCCGGTGCCGCTCGAAGATTTCCGAACCTTTGACCGACAGATCGAGGACTGCTATACCGACAAAGAAAACGTCCGGAAGTTAATGCCCTGCACACTGGAAGGATGCG
>JAZRWX010000029.1:0-8367 GCA_045599905.1 Acutalibacteraceae bacterium | reverse complement strand
AACGTTTACCGGAACCCGCCGGGCTATTCGCAACGGGTCGAAAACTTGCTGATCGGCAGGTTTTTTGCTTGTACCGATATTTTTTGAAAACATATACTTTGATAAAAATAATCTTATGATATAGCCTTACCGAAACCGTCAGGGAAACCTGACGGTTTTTCCGTTCTGTATGCAAAGACACGGGGTCACCGAACGGTGACCCCGTGCTTTTATGCGGATTCTTCTTTGACCTCCGGCAGACCGGCGGTGCTGGTCAACAGGGAAAGAATGCCGGCCAACGCGGTGGCGGAAAGTAACTTAACCCAGTTGATATCACCCAGAACCGCGCCGGTCCCGATAATGGCACCGGCGGTCTGCGCCATGGTTTTTGCCGCGCGAATAGCGGCGGCTTTGATCCACTGCTTAAAATTTTTCAATGATCATTCCTCATTTTAACAGTTCGTTTACTCTTTTCTGAACGGCGGTGTAGTCATATCCGGCGGCGGTAAGTTTCTGTTTGCGCGCGGCACCGTTGTCCCACTTGCCGGCAATGACTTCGCGTGCCAGCGTTTCGACCGACTTTTTCGCAGCGGCTTTTTTCACTGCGGTTTTTTTCACTGCGGTTTTTTTCGCGGCCGCCTTTTTCGGTGCGGCGTTCAATTCGTTCTGCACCAGTTTCAGAAAATACGCCCAGCCGTATTCGTCTAACGTGCGGTGGGGACAGTGCTTGCCCGAATAGTCTTCGTGCTTGGTGACACGGTTTATGTCCCAACCGTATTTTTTCAACAGATACGCGGTCAGTTCGGCGGCATTCTGCTGCGCCTTTTTGAACCGCGTGCCGCCCGATTTGGAATAGCAGATCTCAATGGCGATGCCCTGCATATTGCCTTTTCCGTGTCCGTCCCCGGCGTGCCAGGCGTTCCGGTCAAGCGGAATGCCCTGAATGATCCGCTTATCATCCACCGCGAAGTGAAAACTGGTTTCATTCGCGTTGCGGTGCATATAGGCGATCTCATTTTCGGCGGGCGCGTCATTCGCGGTGTTGTGGATGACGATACAAGTCGGTTTCATGGAATAGGGACATTTAATGCCGATCTGCTCGGCGGGACATTGGACGTTTGTGATTTTTAACATGCCGGCGGTGTTCTCCTTCCGATGGATTCCAGATCGCTGATGCGGTGATTCGCGACACGCAGTTGCTCTTCCAGAACGGGGATCTGTCGGGCAAAACTGTTGTGTTCGCGTACTTCACGCGCAAGGGCGTCTAACTTGGTGTCGGTCACCGCCTGCGCGGTAGCCAGAGAAGACTGTACGTCACGGTAGGTCTTACTGCTTGAAACAATGACTCCGATCAGTGTCAGAATTCCGACCGCCACCGAAGAAGCGCCGCTGATCAGCGCAACTGCTACGGTATTCATTTGTTTTTCCTCGTTTCTTTGCGTTTCCGGCGCATTTTTATTATAGCGAAAACGAGGTGGACATTCACCGACATCTTTTTATAGCAATACCGGCTGTATCTGTTTTCCCGAAAGGGCGGCTTCCGCCGTGACACCGATCCGGGTGAAATCGCTGACCAGCGAGGTCGGCTTGTTTATTGCGTCATCCTGCCCGTAGGGGACAAAGTAAATGTTTTTGGTGTTGTGCAGTAATCCGATGTTTTTTCCCGAAGCCCCCAGCCCGTCGTTGCTTGCCAGCGCCAGTACGATCGGCCGTCCGTTGCGCAAATGCGCTTTTGCCGCCATGGTGACCGCCGAATCGGTAATGCCCATGGCGATTTTGGAAACGGTGTTTCCCGTGCAGGGGCAGACGATCAGCAGATCCAGCAGTTTTTTCGGGCCGATCGGTTCCGCGCCCGGTATATCGTGGATAATTTCCGTGCCGCAGAGTTCTTCGACCCGGTTTCTGAAATCTTCGGCTTTGCCGAAACGGGTATCAGTCGTGTAGACGGCGTGCGACATAATGGGGATGATCTTTATGTTCAGGCGGCATAATTCTTCCAAAGCCGAAACCGACTGTTTCAGCGTACAGAACGAGCCGCACATCGCGTATCCTACGGTGATATTTTCCATTTTTCTCCCTCACTATTGGTTTTGCAGTATTTCATGAACCGTTTGTGCCAGTATTTTTCCGGCGGTCAGGGGAGATACCTTTCCGGGCAATCCGGGGGCCTTGCAGTAGTCGATCCGGTATTCTTTCGCGGTTTGCGGTGACAGACCGCCTTTGCTTGAAAGGTCGATTACACACTTTCCCGAAAGGGTATGTGCCGCCGGTTCCAGCAGCGGAACATCCACCGTATTGAAAATCAGGTCAAAGTCTTGCAGACCGGAAAGTTTTGTGCTGTCGGTGATCCCGTACCCCAGTACGCGCGCCAATGCCTTGTCGGCATCTTTTCGCGCCGCTGCGGTGACGTGGCATTTCATTGCGGCAAGCCGTTCCGCCAGCACTTTTCCGACTCTGCCGTAACCAATCACCAGCGCATTCGCTTCCCAGAGGGTGAAGGGGGTGCGCTCTATGGCAATACGGATCGCCCCTTCGGCGGTCGGTACGGCGTTTTTTAAGGCGTACGCGTCGGATTTGCAGTAATCGATCTGCCGTGCTGTCTGAAAGGTATGACCGGCGCAAAGGATCAGTGTGCCGGGTTGTGCGGACTGCTCGACTTCGTCAAGCGGGATCTCACAGTCGGTCAACGGCGCCCATACGGTTTTCCCGTCACGGGTGGTCGGTACCGGCAGTAAAAACACTTGCGCGTCTTTACAGTCGCCGACCTGATCTTTGTATAAACCGATACTGTCTGCCGTATATCCCATGTTCCGCAGTTCGTTTTGGGCGACACGCAGTCGCTCATCACCGCCGAAAATCGTGATTTTCATGCCCGTTCTCCGTTCCGAAAAAAATAAACCGTCATAGAAAGCAGTTCACTACATTCTATGACGGTTTTTTGGTTTGGTTCACTCCGCTTTTCGGGCAAGTTCCAGTAAAATTTCACGGCGGTTTCGGGTCGGGTCGTCGATCACGGCGTCCAGCAGAAAACGCAGGGTTTGTCCGACGGCCGTGCCGCGGATGCCCAAAGCGTTCAGATCGTCGCCCGAAACGCACAGATCCCGCAGAAGGTACGCTTCACCGCTTTGCAATACGGCTTTGGCGGTATTATTCAATGCGTTCCCGTTTCCAAACAGGGCTTCGCTGTAGTCGGCGAAAGAAAATACCGTTTCGCCGTGATCCCGCAGCAGTCGCTTGACGGCCGGAACGGTCGGATCGTCCGCCGAGCGGCACAGCTCATCCATGTGCCGCAGAAAATCCCGCCGGGTGTTGGAAAGTTTCAGCGCCGCCGCTGTTTTTTCCATATCCGGCGCGGTCGCTTTCAAAAAACCGAAAAGGCGCAGATTTTCGTCTTCTGGCAATCGGTTCAGCGCGGACAGGGCGGCAGGGTGAATACCCATGAAATCCAGCGCGCCGCAGTCGGTCAGCGGTTCGATTTTTGAAAGATCGCCCAAAACGGCTTTTTCAAGTTCGGCGGCAATGCGTTCGTGACTGATCTGCCGTAACCCGTCCGCCTGGCGCAGGGCGGCGGCAAGGGTATCCGGCGCGCAGTCAAACCCCAGCACGGCGGCAAACCGAAACAGCCGCAGAATGCGTAACGCGTCTTCGGTAAAGCGCGTGTCGGCATCTCCGACCGCGCGTAAGATCCCGTTTTTCAGATCGTCTTTTCCGCCGAACAGATCAACGACTTCACCATTGCCGGAATAAGCCATGGCGTTGATTGTAAAATCCCGGCGTGAAAGATCTTCCCGCAGGTCGGAAACAAATTCGACTTTGTCGGGGCGGCGGTGGTCTTTGTATCCGCTTTCGGTGCGGAACGTGGTCACCTCAATGGGATTTTTGTCGGCGATCACGGTCACGGTGCCGTGACGGATGCCGGTCGCCACGGTATGGGGGAACAAAGCCGTCACCGTTTCGGGTGTGGCGGCGGTCGTAATGTCATAATCGTGTGGGATTTTTCCCATCAGCGCGTCCCGGACACATCCGCCTACGATATAGGCCTCGTGACCGGCACGGTGCAGGGAATCCAGTACGGTTTTTACGTGATCGGGCAAATACAGATCCATTTTTTCAAAATACCTCAAATTAAGGGTTTATTTTTTTGTGGAAACACTATATAATAGATATAATAGGAAATAAAAGGAGAGTCTGCCAAATGAAAGAAGCTCGCGCGGAAGATCGTCTGCTTTCAGGCGTGAAACATATTCACATGATCGGGATCGGCGGCAGCGGAATGAGTCCGCTTGCCCAGATCCTGCACGCCCGCGGATTTACGGTCACGGGTTCGGACGTCAAAGAAAACGAGCAGGTCGAACAACTGCGAAAACTCGGCATGACCGTGTTTATCGGTCAGCGCGCCGAAAATATTGAAGGTGCCGATCTGGTGGCATATTCAGCGGCGGTGCCGAAGGAAAACGCCGAACGCGCGACGGCCGAAGAAAAGGGCGTACCGACGATGGAACGTTCTTCCTTGCTTGGTTACGTGACCCGGCAGTATAATAACGTGATCGGGGTATGCGGTACGCACGGAAAAACTTCCGTTACCTCTATGATAACACAAATTCTGTATCTTGACAATAGGCAACCCAATGCCGTGATCGGCGGTAAACTTCCGCTGGTCAATTCCTACTGCGTAACGGGGGACAGCCAGACGCTGGTGTGCGAATCCTGCGAGTTTGTGGACAGCTTCTTGCAGTTTTCGCCTGATCTGTCGGTATTGCTGAATATTGACGACGATCATCTGGATTATTTCAAGACGATGGAAAACCTTGAAAAATCATTCCGGAAATTTGTTTCCATGTCAAAACGCTGTTACGCCAA
The DNA here is from genome assembly GCA_045599905.1 of Acutalibacteraceae bacterium. Lineage (GTDB taxonomy): Bacteria > Bacillota > Clostridia > Oscillospirales > Acutalibacteraceae > UBA737. The sequence continues at coordinate 3,528 of JAZRWX010000029.1, read as the reverse complement.
CGGGGACGATGAACGTGTCCGCCGCGCCGTGTGCGGCATTCCGTCGCAGGTGGTAACTTACGGATTCGGCACGGAAAATGATTATTCCGCCGCCAATCTGCAAAAAGGAAAATACGGTTTTGGCTTTGACGTCATGCACGGCGGTGAAGTGGCGGGGCATATTGAAATGCACGTCCCCGGCAGACATAACGTGCTGAACGGTCTGGTTTCGTTTGCCGTCTGTTATGAAATGGGCGTATCGCCCGAAAGCATTGCCGGCGCGCTGGCCAAATTCACCGGTGCGGGCCGCCGTTTTGAGTTTATCGGTACGGTGGACGGCATTACGGTCGCTGATGATTTTGCCCATCATCCCACCGAAATGGCGGCAACGCTGAACGCCGCGCGCGATCTGGATTACGGCCGCGTCATCGTGGCGTTTCAGCCGTATACCTATTCCCGTGTCGCCCTTTTGAAAGACGGTATGGTGCAGGCGCTGAAACTGGCGGATCAGGTTTTTCTGACGCCGATCGTCGCTTCCAGGGAAACCAACACCTATAACGTCTATTCCGAAGATATTGCCGCCCTGCTGCCCGATGCCGCCGTGGTGGCGGATTATGACGAACTCGCCGAACGCATGAAAGCGGCGGCAAGGCCGGGAGATATCGTACTGACCATGGGTGCCGGCGATATCTTTAAGGTTGCCCGGAAAATGGTGGGAAAAGAATGAGTACCGAAAAACTGTACGACAGGGATTCTCACCTGACCGAATTTACCGCGACGGTGCTTTCGTGCGAAACTTGTGAAAACGGATTTGCCGTCAAATTGGACCGCACCGCCTTTTTTCCAGAAGCCGGGGGACAGGCGTCCGATCGGGGTGTCCTCGGTGAAGCAGCTGTGACCGACGTGCAAATTGACGAAACCGACGTGCTGACGCATTTTGTCGACCGTCCGCTTGCCGTGGGCGAAACGGTGACGGGTAAAATTGACTGGGAACGCCGTTTTGATTTTATGCAGCAGCATTCGGGTGAACATATCGTTTCGGGTGTCGCGCACGAACTGTACGGCGTGGAAAACGTCGGATTTCATTTGGGGGACGATCTTGTCACGCTGGATTTCGATCGGGAACTGACCGCCGAACAACTGCGGAAAGTGGAGGCCATTGCCAACGAAAAGGTCTTTGAAAATGTCCGTTTTACGACCTATTATCTCGATGATGCGACCCTTGCCGGATTAGTTTACCGCAGTAAAAAGGAACTGAATGGAAAGATCCGTATCGTGGAAATCGAAAACACCGACCGCTGTGCCTGCTGTGCGCCGCACGTGTATTCCGCCGCCGAGATCGGGCTGATCAAGTTGCTGGATACCGAACGCCTGCGCGGCGGCATCCGCATTCAACTGAAATGCGGCTGCAGGGCATTGGCGGATTATAACGAAAAATATCGCAACGTTCGTGAGATCGGCGCCGTTCTTTCGGCAAAACAGCATGAAACGGCGGACGCGGTTATAAAACTTTGCGATCAGCTTGCCGCCGAAAACCGTAAAAACGGCACGCTGAAAAAACGCCTGATCGAGATCGTCGTTGCTTCGACCGATGACACAGCCGTTTTTCAGGACGGGCTGGATATGAAAGAACTGCAACTGCTGGCGGACGGTCTGCACCGGAAAACCGGCCGGATTCACGCCGTGTTTACCCCGTCGGGGGGAAATACCGCTTTTGCCGTGTGCGGGGACTCGACCGAACTGGATCAATGGTTTGCCGATTTCAAAGACCGTTTTCCGGTGCGTGGGGGCGGACGCGGCGGCATGGTGCAGGGAACGGTACAGATCGGTTCCGAATTACTGAAACAAAAACTGCAAACAAAGTAAAAAAATCTTTCCTTTTCGGGAAAGGTATGGTACAATAATAAACGAAAATATGATTTGGAGGTTTATGCTCATGTCCAGATATGAAGAAACTAAAAAAATCTATGCGGAATACGGTATTGATACCGATGCCGCCATTGAACTGCTGCGCCGTCAGCCGGTCGCTCTGCACTGTTGGCAGGGGGACGACGTTACCGGTTTTGACCACGACGGTCCCTTGACCGGCGGTATTCAGACGACCGGTAATTATCCCGGCAAGGCACGCACGCCCGAAGAACTGATGGCGGATATGGACAAAGTTCTTTCTTTGTGCCCCGGCAAAAAGAAGATCAATGTTCACGCCTGCTACGCTATTTTTGAACCGGGCGAATTTGAGGACCGTGACAAACTGGAACCCAAGCATTTCAAAAAGTGGGTCGATTTTGCCAAGGCACGCGGTATGGGTCTTGATTTCAACCCGACCTTTTTCTCTCATCCGAAGGTCAAAGACGGTCTGACGCTGTCCAGCCCCGATGAAGAAACCCGCAAGTTCTGGATCGAACACGGTAAGGCCTGTATCCGCATTTCGCAGTATTTCGCCGAAGAAACCGGTGTTCCCTGCGTTATGAATATCTGGATCGGCGACGGTTTCAAGGATATTCCCGCCGACCGTATGGGACCGCGTATGCGTTATAAAGATGCGATCGAACAGATTCTGTCCGAACCGTTTGACAAAAATCTGGTCAAACCCTGCGTGGAATCCAAGGTGTTCGGTATCGGCGTGGAGGCCTATACTTCCGGCTCGGCTGAATTCACCCTTTCCTTTGCCGCTACGCACGACGGCTGTCTGCCGCTGATGGATAACGGTCACTATCATCCGACCGAAGTCGTTTCGGATAAGATCCCGGCAATGCTGTGCTTCTATCCCGAAATCGCGTTACATATCACCCGGCCGATCCGCTGGGACTCTGACCACGTGGTGCTGTTTGACGACGAAACCAAAGAAATGGCAAAAGAGATCGTCCGCTGCAACGCGCTTGACCGCGTGTATATGGCGCTGGATTATTTCGACGCCAGTATCAACCGCGTTTCGGCGTGGACCGTGGGTCTGCGCAGCTGGCAGAAAGCATTGCTGAACGCCATGCTTCAACCGACCGCGAAAATGGCGGAATTGCAGGACAGCGGCAACTTTACCGAACTGATGGCGTTAAGCGAAGCCGCCAAGACACTGCCGTTCGGCGACGTATGGAACGAATACTGCGCAGTGGAAAACGTGCCGGCTGAAAACGTCTGGTTTGAAGAAATCAAAAAGTACGAAGCCGAAGTCCAGTCAAAACGTGTTTGATTGATTTTTACGGCGGAAATCGGGGATTACTGTGGACGAATGGAATGACCTTTCGGCGCTGACGCCGCAACAGAAGAAAAAACGCCTTTATGACGAACAGAAAAAACTGTTGGATACGTTCCTTGAAAAGGGCGCGATCTCGCCGGCACAGTATCAGAAAAGTCTCGGTGATCTAACCGTGAAAATGGGCATGAAATAAAAAAATCCCGCATTCGGAATTTTTGCACAAGTCCGTAAAAAACGGACAATGGAAAAAAACACCCTCCTATGGTAGAATAAAAGAAACTACCATAGGAGGAATTTTTATGCCAAGAAGTTATAGACACATAGAGCAATATGAAAAAGAATTGCTGAAAATGAAA
>JAZRWX010000028.1:0-2964 GCA_045599905.1 Acutalibacteraceae bacterium | reverse complement strand
CCCATGCCGGTATCTAATTTGATATGGATATTCAGCGTGACGTTTGCCGCCTGCGCCGCGGCAGAAAGACCGGTGGCGTATTCGGTGGAATAGACCGCCTGGGTGATTTGGCCGGCGGCTAACTGCGCGGCCATGCTGACCGGTGTATACCCCAAAATCAGAATCGGTTTGGTGACACCGATCTTCCGCAGTTCAAACGCCTCTTCAATGTTGGAAACGGCGAACGCGGAAGCACCCATTTTATCCAGAACGGGTACAATATGCCTGACCGAATGACCGTAAGCGTTGGCTTTGACGACCGCCATCAGTTGCGCGCCGCCGGCTTCGGATTGAATAATTTCAAAATTGTGTTTTAGGGCATTCAGGTCGATTTCGGCCCACGTGCGATGAAAAAAATCCAAAATAAGACCTTCTTTTGTTTTTATATTTTGCGTAGTTTTGCCGGAAGTTTGGCAACCAGATTTTCGGGCAATACCGAAAGAATGGCACGGTAATTCAACAGCAAATGCGTGCCGCCCATCACAATGCCGGAAGCGCAGATCAGTACGATCTGTAACAGTCGGGAAGTGCTGGCGGTCGGCAAAACGGTGTTGGCAAGAATACCGAGCGCTGTCAGAATAATGACCGAAAGAATAACGCGGGGCAGGGTACGGACGGTCTCTGTATAGCGTACGTTCATATTGCGCCGCAGATACCATAAACTCATCGTGTTGGAAATCAGGAATCCGACCAGCGTCGCTAAAATCGCACCGTGGTACGCCTGACCGCCCAGCGCTTTGAATAGATACATAAAGGGAATGTCCAACACCAGATTGGCGACCAGTCCGCACAAAACGCTCCAATAAATAATGCGCTTTTTATTCAAACTTTGCATCAGCGAGTTCAGCACCATATACAGGCAGTCGAACACAGTGACCAAAATGGAAAACCGGATCACGCGCGGACCGATCTCGCTGTGTCCGTAGAAGACCGTCCAAAAGCTGTTGGCCATCAGACTGATGAAAAGGGACAGCGGCAGAATGATCAGCAAAATGATTTTCAGGCATTTGTTGAAGTTTTCATTCACGGCTTCATGATTGCCGGCGGTATAGTCCGAAACCATGTGGGGGATCAGACTGACGATAAGGCCGGTCGAAACCGCGGTGATAATGGCGTTGAATTTGGTGCCCCAGGTCGTGAAAACACTGCTGACGAATTCGGTATCGGAACCCGAAAATCCCAGTTTCGGCAGAGTGTGCAGGACCAGGATCATATCGGTCGTATTATATAATGTATTCGCCAGGTTGATAATAATAAACGGCAGCGCGCATAAAAGGATCTCCCGGATAATGGTTTTGTCCATTTCCCGGTCATGCGCCGCTTTTTGTCCGAGATCCAGTTGATCCCGGCTTTTGCGAACGACCGCCGACAGATATAAATAGGCGATCAATCCGCCGATCCCGGCCGCTAAAACCGAAATGCCGACGGCGTAGGTGACGTTATGATAAATGTAAACGAAAACGCAGCTGCCGACTAATATGACCACAATGCGGATCAGTTGTTCAACGACCTGACTCAACGACGGCTGACTGATGAACTTGTGTCCCTGTAAGTAGCCGCGTTTGATCGAAAGCAGCGGTACGATCAGCAGGGTAAAGGAAATACAACGGATCGCAAAAACCACGTCTTCAATGCTGTTTCCATCGGTGATCTCGCCCAGTATCAGGTGCGCCAGCGGCTTTGCCAGCAAGAAGCAGATCAGAAACGACAAAACCGAAAATATCATGATCGCGACGGTGGCAAGGCGGTACATTCGCAGTTTTTTATCGGTCTGTCCGAGGGTGGAATATTCGCTGGTCAGTTTGGAAATGGCAAACGGAATACCGACCGAGGAAATGGTCAGAAAAATATTATAGATGTTATAGGCATATCCGTAAAGAGCGCCGCCGCGTTCACCGATAATGTGGTTGAACGGGATAACGTACAGAATTCCCAGTATTTTGCTGATAACAATACAGACGGTTGCAATAAACGCGCCCTCTAAAAAAGAGGATTTTTTCAACTTACCCATGGGTTTCCTCCCCGAAGTATACCTTGTACCAGATGAGGAAAGTGTAAATGTTATAGATCTTGCGGCCGTTATTGATCTGACCGTGGCTGGTATAGTGATCGTCCAGCAGTTTGTTGATGACCGAGCGGTCAAAGAACAACTCGACCTCCGGCGCGTCAAACGCTTCGCGCACCTTGCGGTAGAACTGGTCTTCCAATATCCATTTCGAGAACGGAACGGGGAAGCCGAGTTTCCGGCGGCTGGCCCAGTCTTCCGGCATTTTTTCGTCCGCAATGTCGCGGAAAATGGACTTGGTCCGCATTCCTTTGACCAGATATTTGCTCGGTACACGGCTGGCGACTTTCCAAACCTCTTTATCAAGGAACGGAACACGCAGTTCCAGACTGTTGGCCATGGTCATTTTATCGGCTTTCAGCAGAATGTCCTGCGGCAGCCAGAAATGCATATCAATATACATTTTTTGAAGCACGTCGTCGCAGTCTTTGACCTTTTCGTAATACGGGCGAAGCACGTCGGTCGTAGTCATATCGTCTTTCAGATCATCGCACAAAATGCGGTTGGCTTCGTCTTCGTCCATGATCTGCGCGTGTCCGAGATAACGTTCGCAGAACGGCTTGGAATACTTGATGATGGTATTCTTTCCGGGGAAGTGGGGAAGTTTTTCGGCAATTTTCGCCATGCCGCGGCGAAGGCCGGCAGGCAGTGCCAAATACATCTTGACCCCCTTGGTTTCGGGGTATTCATTGTAGCCGCCGAACATTTCGTCCGATCCTTCGCCCGAAAGTACGACCTTGACCTTTTCGCTGGCCAGTTCCGATAAGAACAGCAGCGGCACGGCCGAAAGGTTGGCGTCGGGCTCGTCGGTGTGATACTGTACCCGGGGCAGGGCATCGAAAAATTCTTCTTTGGAAATA
>JAZRWX010000027.1:0-2957 GCA_045599905.1 Acutalibacteraceae bacterium | reverse complement strand
GTGGTCCAATTCGCCTGTGTATTCGGGCAGGCGGATCCCGTTTTCGGCAATATAATCCTTCACATCGTGAACATAATCGCTCAAATCGTATTGCAGAATATCCTGACCGTCGGGCAGATGTTTCTGCATTTTTTCGATGATCTCGGGCAGATCGGACTGCGCTTCCAGATGATCGACCCCGTTCATCAGCAACAGATAGGGCGTAAAGGTATATTCATTATCAAAAGTTTCCGCGATGCCGGAAAGCAGTTTAAGTGCCTTTTCGGTATCAGCCGAAAAACGCTGGGCGTTATTGTACCAATGCCGCATATGGATCGCCAATACCGCCGTGCCGTCGGCCCCTTTCCAGATAAATTCAGTCGGGGTCGGCTGGTTAACGGCGTTGCCGTTTTCATCGGTGTAATAATTTTTTACCCCGCGGCCGAAAATGAAATTATCCAGTCCGAAGCCCTTTAATATCTGGGGCATCTGCGAAATATTGCCGAACTGGTCGGCGCAGTAACCGACATCACTGCCGCCGCAGAATTCCCGACAGAGTTTCTGCCCTTCCAGCAGATTGCGCACGGTAGATTCGCCGCCGGTCAGATAAAAATCGTTTTGCAGGTAAAACGGGCCGATCACGATACGGCGTTTGGCGATCAGTTGTTTCAGCAGTTCTTTCCGCTCGGGCCGGACGGCAAGATAGTCTTCCAGCACCACCGTCTGCGCATCCAGATGAAAGATATAATCGGGATGTTCCCCGATCGTCGCCAGCAGGCGGTCAAACAGATCCACCAGTTTCTGCCGGTACCATTCCAAAGGCATATACCACTCTCTGTCCCAATGGGTGTGCGAAACCACGCAGAATACTTTTCTTTTGTTTTTCACGATGATCTCCCCTGTTCTGATCGAATATAGCGAAAAGACCCGTTTCCCGGGATCTATCACGGTCAACAGGTCTTTTTTCAATCGTTATGTCACCACAAATTACCGGACTTCGATTTTCTTTGCTGCGAAAGAAGTGGTGACTGTCACTTTACCCGCCGAAACCGTATAAGCGGACGGATCCAGTTGTGTTCCGTTGATATACACTTTCGGGTTTGCAAGCGCAGTCTTCATCGTCAGTTTCACCGAAAGTCCATAGGTGTTGCCGCTGACATCTTCCAGTATAGCATAATTCTGTCCGATTTCAAGGTCGTATTTTACCCGACGGAACATCAAGTTTTCCATGCGCCAGAAATCAAGTTCTTCCGGCAGATCGGGTGACACCGTCAGTGTATCAGTCTGCTGACCCGAAAGTCCGAAGAAAGCATCCGGCACAACGGTACAGAGAATGGCGCTTTCAACAAATTCGCGGTCGATCCCAAGCGCGCCCGAAGTGCCGCCGCCCTGCAATGTAATGCCGAGCGTATCGTAATAAGCGCGGTAGAAATCTTCTTCGTCATAGTTGCTGTCGTTATAGGCATCCAACACATCCAGATACCAATCTTTGACCGCACTGAAACGTTCGTACGCATCTTGGACACCGGCATATTTCATCCGTGCCATAATATCGTAGTAGGTCGTGAACAGCACCGCGCCGCCATCCTGTACCGAAGACCCGAACGGTGCGTTGGCTTCGGCCGGACTGTAATCGGCAACGTACTGACGGTCATTTTTGACCGTAGTGGTGCGGGGCGCAAAGTCATATTCGTAAATACCGGAACCTGTTACGGTATCCCCCGCGACAGTGCGCGTACCGTTGATCCATGACAATACGGAAGCCGCCTGCGCATCGGTCGCCATTCCGAACGAAACAACCATATTATTAAAGATGACCGAACCGTAATCGACCATATTTCCCGAACGGTTAAACCCTTCGATGAAACGGCCGGTCGATTCGTTGAAGTAGCCGGTTTTCGCAGTCGTATTGACCGGCTGACGAACAGCCGTCTTAACATTGGCAGCCATTGTTTGCAAATCTGCCGCGGTATAATCGTATGTAACGGTCGTATTGTCAAACGTACGAATCGCGGTCGGCGTGACCGTAATGCCGTTTTCGGCGACAACACTTTCCAAATAGGCCAGATCTTCCAGACACTTATAATACAACGCCTGTGCATAGACCGACTTCGGTGACAGCGAGATCACATCCCAGTAACTGCTGGCAATGGTATGATTTCGACCGTCGGTCATAATGCCGCCGTCGTGTCCCTCAAAATTGGAAAGGTCGATCAGCCCGTCGCTGTCGGCAAGATTTTCAGCCAGGAACAGAACGGCGCTGCGGTAACGGTTAAGATTGTCCCGCAGGGTCTTGATATCGCCGGTATACTCCTGATAAAGCCGTGCGGTTTCCAGCAGGTTATAGGCGTTGTCAATCTGACGGCTGTCAAGATTGCCGCGGACATAGTTCAGATTGATATTGCCGGACAGGGACATTCCCTCTTTGGCGGCGACAGTGATTTTCAGACCATAGATATTCTTATTGTTTCCCCATCCGGAATTGAGATACATCGGCAGATAGAGGTGCTGTCCGTAGGATTTGCCGAAGGTCTGTTCCAAAATGGAATATTCTTTAACGCTGACCGACTTCCACGAGCCGAGCAGAGACGTTTTCCACGAAACGGTGACATCCTCGACCGCGGCGGTGTTCAGTGTCCAGCGCAGATCCATTTCCAGGAAAGGAGATTCGTCGGTGCTGATAAATGGACTTAATTCGGTTTTCTGAAAGATAACTTCCTGCGTGCCGCTGACGTTGGCTTTCAAATACCCGCCCGTCACCGTGGAAGACGATGCTCCCGAAACGCTCCATCCGTCACGGTCACCCGAATTGAATTCCCAATCATAATCGCGGTAAGCACCGTAATTGGGGAACGGCCAGCCGATCCCAAACACGTTGGTCGGAGCGGCGGTGGGATCTTCCAGGGTATTTTCGGAAGACCATGTATACCCGTAAGAATCGACGGGGATACCATACAGCCAACTGCGCATATCGGCGA
>JAZRWX010000026.1:0-1189 GCA_045599905.1 Acutalibacteraceae bacterium | reverse complement strand
GCATATCTTGTGTTATCTTATTCATAGCGAATAGGGTGACCTGCCTTTCGGTTTTGTCTCGACAACTCTACCTTAACACAGGTTCGCTCTATTCGCTATCCTTTTTTTATTCTTTGTCACACATCATTGTAACACATACAGGTGAAAAGCTTCTTTTAACGCTGTTCTTCTTGCAAAGAGTACCGAAATATGGTATACTTATTCAGATAGGGAGGTTGGTTGAAATGCGTTTGCTGGAATCCGGAGAAATGTATCTTGAAACCATCTTGATTCTGTCTCGGAATTCATCCAACGTTCGTTCCATTGACGTTGGTGATTATATGGGCTTTTCCAAGCCGAGCGTCAGTCGGGCAATCGGACTGTTAAAAGAAGGCGGTTACGTTACCGTGGCGCAAAACGGACATCTTTCCCTGACCGAATGCGGGAAAGAAGTGGCTGAAAAAATTTACGAGCGGCATAACCTGCTGACCGAATTTCTGGTGCGGCTCGGTGTCGATCGTGAAATCGCCGCGGAAGATGCCTGCAAAATGGAACATGATATCAGTGACGAGTCTTTTCAGGCGATCAAGCGCTGTTTTGAACAGCAATGACCGAAACATACCCCAAACTTGTGTTTTGGGGTTACTTTTATGACCGGGGAGGTGTGGGCAATGCGAATTCTTTGCGTCGGAGACGTTTGCGGATCGGTCGGATGCCGATATGCCGCGCGTATTTTACCGCGTTTGCGCGCCGAAAAAAAGATTGATTTTACGGTCATCAACGGGGAAAATTCCGCCGACGGAAACGGCATTACCCCCACCAGTGCGCAATCACTGTTTTCCTGCGGTGCCGACGTGATCACCGGCGGCAATCATTCCCTGCGCCGGCAGGAGATCCATACGGCTTTGGATGACGATCCCTTTCTTTTGCGGCCGGATAATTTGCCGGCAGACTACGGAAAGGGGTATGTGCTGGTCGATTGCGGCGCGGTCAATATCGCCGTGATCAATCTTTCGGGTCGTTATTTTATGGATCGCGATAAACCAGCCAATCCGTTCCTCGCGGCGGATGAACTGGTGGCGCGCGCCAAGGCGGAAAACGCCCGTATTATTTTAGTTGATTTTCACGCCGAGGCGACCAGTGAAAAGCGCGCACTCGGTTTTTATCTGGACGGGAAGGTGTCGGCGGTGTTCGGCACCCATACCCACGT
>JAZRWX010000025.1:0-10764 GCA_045599905.1 Acutalibacteraceae bacterium | reverse complement strand
GGATCCGTACGGCTCGACCGAAATGGAAGATTTGGCGATCGTTTACGTTGCCGACCGGTTCGGTATGCTTGACCGCACGCTTGCCATGCGTGCCGCCGTTAATATTGACGAGTTTTTCGATGATGCGACCCCAGAAAGTCTTTGGGGACAAAGCACCGATTTTATCAATGATGTGTCGGAAGACAACGAAGAAACACTTGATATTTTCGAGCCCGCCATGGAAAACCTCTTTAACGTCGGAAAAGCCGTGATCGATTCAATACTGAACGGTGATTTTTAACCGTATTGTCCTGTGAAATAGAAAATAACAGATAAAAACCTGCTGAAAAGGGAGTCCCTTTTTCAGCAGGTTTTTTATACGAAAAGCGCTTTATTGACCCGCAGTTTCAGCGGTCGGGACTATTTGTCAAAACCGGGGTTGAAAGCATAAAAGTTTTTACTGTTCAGCCGGTCGGTTGTGTTGCGCATCGCTTCACCGAACCGTTGATAGTGGACGATTTCCCGTTCTCTTAAAAAGCGCAGCGGATCGAGAATATCCGGGTCGTCGATCAGACGCAGCAGATTATCATAGGTCACACGCGCTTTCTGTTCAGCGGCAAGATCTTCGTGCAGGTCGGCAAGAATATCGCCTTTGGCCTGGATATATTCCGCCCGCCAGGGCAGGGAAGACGCGGCGATGGGGTATACCGCGTTGGTGTGATCGACAAAATATTTGTCAAATCCCGATTCCTTGATCTGTTCCGGTGTCAGTTTTCTGGTCAGCTGATGCACCATGGCGCAGATCATTTCAAGGTGTGCCAGTTCTTCGGTGCCGATATCCGTCAGTGTTGCCTTGACGTCGTCATAGGGCATCGAGTACCGCTGGGTCAGATATCGCATGGAAGCGCCCAGTTCGCCGTCCGGCCCGCCGTACTGACTGATAATGATCTGGGCGTATTTCGGGTTGGGCTTTTTGATATTGACGGGATACTGTAATTTTTTCTGATATTGCCACATTGCTTTATTCCTCCGTAAAGTCGTTTTCCCATGGCCACGGACCGTTGATCCATTTCCAGCTGCCGTTGGCAGGGATACTGTCCGCGGTCTGACCGAGCGGGCCGAATTTTCTTTCATATTCGGCAACCGCGGCGGTTCTTTGGGCGCGGTACCGGGTGGTCATTGCCAGTCCTTTCTGGCAGGTGGGATGGGTATTCAGATAAAGAACCAGTTCGTGTATGGCAAAATCCAGTTCCCAAATTTTTCTTTTCAGCATTTGTTTTTCAGTCATCGTTTCAGCCCTCCGACCGACAGTGGTTTATCCAGCGCGGGGAAAATCGTTCCGCGCACATACCCTTGTCCGGGTTCATACGCATCGGGGTTGGGCTGAACATTCACAAAAGCCATGGTGAGCACGTCATCCCGCAAAACGGGACACATAAACTCATCACAGACCGGTAATTCTGTCAGCATTTCCATTATATTGCTCCTATCGTGCGGCAACAGCCGCGGTTTTCGGACATAGACGTCCGTTACATACTATTCCAAAACCGCGGCGGCGGTGAGCGTTTGTTTTATGCGAGCAAAGGCAAAAAACGTTTCGCGCCGCCGGCTGTCGGCGCACGGCGGGCCGTCTTTGCGGAACGTATTTTCAAAAAATGCTTGAAATATGAAAGTACAATTAATATAATAATAAATATTTATTATTACAGAAACGGAATTTTTTTAAATTTGCTATTGACTTTATCGCTTTATCGCTTTATAATGGTAAAGCGATTTTTGAATAGGAGATTGTTTTATGGAGTTTCATAACGAGTCGATCGACCGTCTGTATCAGACCATACTTGATCTGCGAACAACGGAGGAGTGCCGGCGTTTTTTTGAAGACCTTTGTACGATCAAGGAAATACAGGACATGGCACAGCGACTGGATACCGCCATTTTGCTGGATCAGGGTCTCAGTTACCAGAAGATCGCCGATACCGTCGGCATCAGCAGCGCGACGATCAGCCGCGTCAGCCGTTCCCTTTCATACGGGGCGGACGGTTACCGCATGGTCATTGACCGCATATCGGAAAAGGAGAAAAACAAATGACAGTGAATGACGCAGTATTACAGAACGGGGAAAAGGTCATATTCGCTCTGCGCAGTTTATATCTGGAACACGGGTATATGCCCTACCGCATGAGTAAGTTTGAGGAATACGATCTGTATGCCGGCAATAAGGATTTTCTGGTTTCGGATCACGTGATCACCTTTACCGATACCGACGGCAAACTGATGGCGCTGAAACCCGATGTTACGCTTTCGATCATCAAGAACAGCATTGATACCCCCGAACAGACGCAAAAGGTTTTTTATAACGAAAACGTTTACCGTGTGTCGAAGGGTACGGGTTCTTTTAAGGAGATCATGCAGACCGGTGTCGAATGTTTCGGAAACGTCGGTATCGAACAGATCTGTGAAGTGCTGGCCCTTGCGGCGAAAAGTCTGAAATTGCTGTCGCGCGGCGCGGTACTGGCTTTGTCCGATCTCGGAATTTTGTCCGATATCGTTGAAAATTCCGGTCTGGATGCGGAACACAAACGTCTGCTGTATGCCGCGATCGGTGAAAAGAACCTGCCGCAGATCGATCTGCTTTGCGGCGGCAGCGAAACGGCGCGCGCGTTGAAACATCTGCTTTCCCTGCGCGGTACCGCCGCGGAGATCCTGCCGCAGTTAAAATTCGTACCGGGCGCAAAGAACGGGGCGTGTGACCGCTTCTGTCAGGTACTGGACGTGTTATCGAAGAATGAACTGTTCGGAATGTTCCGGATCGACTTTTCGGTCACGGGGGATACCCACTATTATAACGGCATTATCTTCAAGGGCTTTATTCCGGAAGTTCCGGCCGATGTGCTTTCGGGCGGTCAGTACGATCATCTGATGCATCGCATGGGACGCCGTTCAAGCGCCATCGGGTTTGCGGTTTATACCGACGCGCTCGACCGTTTGGATCTTTCGGATAACGCCGTTCAGCAGGATGACGGATTTGTGAATATCGCTCTGCCGAAAGGACGGCTGGGGGAAAAGATCTATGATCTGTTTGCCCGTGCCGGTTTTGAGTGCCCGTCCATTCTCGAACCCAACCGGAAACTGATTTTTGAAAACCCCGAAAAGGGTGTGCGCTATTTCTGGGTCAAGCCGTCCGACGTCGCCATTTACGTGGAACACGGTGCCGCCGATATCGGTGTCGCAGGCAAAGATATCACGCTGGAATACGAGCCGGACGTCTACGAACTGCTGGATCTGAAAAAAGGGGTCTGCCGCATGGCGGTCGCCGCGCCGAAAGGGTATGTGGATGATCCCTCCAAAACCCTGCGTGTCGCTACGAAATTCGCCAATATCGCCAAGACCTATTATCGCACCCGCGGCAGGGATATCGACATCATCCATCTGAACGGATCGATCGAGATTGCGCCGATTTTGGGACTTTCGGATGTGATCGTCGATATTGTCGAAACCGGCGCCACGTTAAAGGAAAATGATCTGGAAGTGCTGGAAACGGTCGTTCCGATCAGCGCAAGACTGATCGCCAATAAGGCGTCTTATAAATTCAAGGAAAACCGGATCGAGCAGATCACCCGCGGTTTGTCCCGTGTTACGGAGGAAGAACAATGATAAAGATTTTGAAATTCGGCGAGGTGCGCCCGGAAGAAATATTCGCCCGCGCGGTTCCCGCCGTCAATGTGGAAAACATTGTAACGGAAATTATTGAAACCGTGAAACAAAACGGCGACAAAGCGCTGTTTGAATACAATAAAAAGTTTGATCACGCCGATCTGACCGAACTGTCGGTCAGCGCCGAAGAAATCACCGAAGCCGTGAATTCGGTCGAGCCGGAATTTTTGGCGATCCTTAAAAAAGCGGCGGCAAACATCACGAAATTCCATGAAAAGCAGAAACGTAACAGTTTTATCATCAACGATGAAAACGGCATCGTCATGGGACAGAAGATCATTCCGGACGATCGCGCCGGTCTTTACGTACCGGGCGGCACGGCGGCTTATCCGTCGACGGTGCTGATGGATGCCATTCCCGCGAAGATCGCCGGCGTCAAAGAAATCGTCATGGTCACACCCCCGAACGCCGAGGGGAAAATCAATCCCGCCATTCTCGCGGCGGCTTCGGTCGCCGGTGTGGATAAGATCTTCAAGGTCGGCGGCGCGCAGGCCATTGCCGCGCTGGCATACGGTACCGAAAGCATCCCGAAGGTCGATAAGATCGTCGGCCCCGGCAACGCCTTTGTTGCCGAGGCGAAAAAGCAGGTCTTCGGCCGGGTCTCCATTGATATGATCGCCGGTCCGAGCGAGATTCTCATCGTGGCGGACGGAAAAACAAACCCGAAATACGCCGCGGCGGATCTGCTTTCGCAGGCGGAGCATGATAAAATGGCATCGGCGGTGCTGGTGACCGACAGTGAAGAACTGGCGGCTGCCGTTGCGAAAGAACTGGAAGTACAGATCCCGCAGCTGGAACGTGCCGAAATCGCGCGCGCGTCCATTGATCAGAACGGAAAGATCATTGTGGCGGAAGACTTGCGTCAGGTGATCGACATCGCTAACGAGATCGCGCCGGAACATCTGGAACTGTGTCTGGACAACCCGTTCGATTATCTGGATGCCATCCGCCACGCCGGATCGGTCTTTATGGGGCGCAACTGTCCCGAAGCGCTGGGTGATTATCTGGCAGGCCCGAATCATACCCTGCCGACCAGCGGTACCGCCAAGTTTTCCAGTCCGCTGTCGGTCGATGACTTTATCAAGAAAACACAGTATACCTACTTTACCGAAGACGCGCTTTCCCGTGTGGCGCAGGACGTTGCCTGCTTTGCCCGTAAAGAGGGTCTGACCGCCCACGCGAAAAGTGCCGTCATCAGAACCGAGGAAAAAGAATGAGTCAGTTTTTCAGTCAGAAATACGCGGCGCTTACGCCCTATACACCGGGTGAACAGCCGCAGGAACGTAAATATCTGAAACTCAATACCAATGAATCGCCCTTTCCGCCGTCCCCGTTCGCACAGCGGCTGGCGCAGCAGGCGGCAGGGGATCTTCAACTTTATTCCGATCCCGAATGCCGGGCACTGGTCAAAACCGCGGCGGATCATTTCGGCATCCTGCCCGAAGAGATCTTATTTACCAACGGTTCGGATGAAATTCTGAATTTTGCCTTCATGGCGTATTGTGACGAGCGGCATCCGGCGGTTTTTCCGGATATCACCTACGGATTTTATAAAGTCTTTGCCGACATCAATCACATTCCGTATACCGAAATTCCGCTGAACGATGATTTTTCGATCGATCCGGAAGCGTATTGCGGCGTCGGAAAAACAGTATTCATCGCCAACCCGAACGCGCCGACGGGAATCGCGCTGACGTTGGAACAAATCGAAAAGATCGTTGCTTCCAATCCCGGAAACGTGGTCATCGTGGATGAGGCATACGTTGATTTCGGTGCTGAAAGCGCCGTCGGGTTGATCCATAAATATCCCAATCTTCTGGTCACGCAGACCTTCTCCAAATCCCGTTCGCTTGCCGGCGGACGGTTGGGCATGGGCATTGCCTGCAAAGAACTGATAGCCGATCTGAACGCCATCAAGTATTCGACCAATCCGTATAATATCAACCGCATGACCATGGCGGCGGGTATCGGCGCTTTGAACGATAACGATTACTTTACGGCAAATTGCCGGATCATCGCCGAAGTCCGTGAAAAGACGGCGGAACGGCTGTCGGAAATGGGATTTTCGCTGACCGATTCCCGTGCCAATTTTCTGTTTGCAAAGCATGAGAAAATGGGCGGTCAGGCGCTGTATGCGGCGCTGAAAGAAAAAGGCGTGCTGATCCGTCATTTTGAAACCGAACGTCTGCGCGATTATAACCGCATCACGGTCGGCAGTGCCGAACAGATGGATGAACTGATCGCCGTGCTGAAAACCGTCTTGGAGGAAAATGTATGAGATCTGCTGTTATCAAAAGAACGACCGCCGAAACCGATATTTTTCTGGAACTGAATTTGGACGGCAGCGGAAAATCAACGGTCGATACCGGCTGCGGATTTCTGAACCACATGCTGACGCTGTTCGCGTCGCACGGGCGGTTTGATCTGACGGTCACCTGCAAGGGCGATACCGACGTGGACGATCATCACACGGTGGAAGATATCGGTATTGCGCTGGGCCAGGCGTTTTATGAGGCGCTGGGCGATAAGCGCGGCATTCACCGTTACGGTGATACCGTTCTGCCGATGGACGAAACGCTGATCCTTTCGGCGGTGGACTTTTCGGGACGTGCTTATCTCGGCTTCGGACTGGATATTCCTGCCGCAAAGGTCGGCACGTTTGATACCGAACTGGTTGAGGAGTTCTGGCTCGGCTTTATCCGCAAGGCGGAATGCGCGCTGCACATCCGACAACTGGCTGGAAAAAACACGCATCACATCATCGAGGGAACCTATAAATCGGTCGCCCGCAGTCTGCGGAAAGCCGTTTGTATCGATCGGGAATTCGAAAACGAAATTCCCTCTACCAAAGGAGTTTTGTAATGACCGCTATTGTCGATTACGGGGTCGGCAACCTCTTTTCACTGGTGTCTTCGTTTGAAAAGATCGGGGAAAAAGCCGTTGTCACCGCCGATGAAAACCTGCTTGCCGCGGCAGACCGTATTATCCTGCCGGGTGTCGGGGCGTTCCGTGACGCCATTGCCAAACTGAACGCGACGGGGCTGGTGCCGGTGCTGAAAAAACTGATCGCCGCCGGCAAACCTATTATGGGGATCTGTCTGGGAATGCAGCTGCTGTTTGATAAAAGTTTTGAATACGGCGAGTATGACGGGTTGGGACTGATCCCCGGCGAGATCCGCCCGATCGATGCCGCGGATTTTAAAATTCCCCACATGGGGTGGAACGCGCTGACCTTCAAAAACGGAAAACATCCGCTGTTTTCCGGCATAAAAGAGGGTGACTGCGTGTATTTCGTTCATTCCTATTACGCCGTAAATTGCGCGGCTTATACCATTGCCACGGCGGAATACGGTGTTGACGTGACCGCCGCCGTCGCCCGCGGAAACGTAATGGGCTGTCAGTTCCATCCCGAAAAAAGCGGCGAAGTGGGGCTGTCCATCCTGCGGGCATTCTGTGAAATGAAAGAAGGTGCGCTATGCTGATTTTTCCTGCCATAGATTTGTACGAGGGCGAAGCCGTTCGCCTGTATAAAGGCGATTACGCGCAGAAAACGGTATACAGTACCGATCCGGTCAGCGTCGCGTTTGATTTCAAACGTCAGGGCGCGACTCATATCCACCTGGTCGATTTAGAGGGCGCGAAAAACGGTGACACACCGAATTTCAAGACCGTTTGCCGCATTAAAAACGAAACCGGTCTGTTTTGCGAGATCGGCGGCGGCATCCGGGATATGGCGGTGGTCGACCGCTATCTTTCGGCGGGACTGGATCGGGTGATTTTAGGCACCGCCGCGGTGACCGATCCCGGATTTGTCGAAAAAGCCGTTTCGCTGTACGGCGGAAAAATCGCGGTCGGCATTGATATCAAGGACGGTTTTGTCGCCATAAAAGGGTGGACGCAGAATTCCGAACGGAACGCGTTTGATTTCTGTGAGGAAATGCAGAAAATCGGGGTAAAAACCGTGATCTGTACCGATATTTCAAAGGACGGCGCCATGATCGGCACCAATCGGGAACTGTACCGCGATTTGTCCGAACGCTTTTCCATCAATATTACCGCGTCGGGCGGGGTGTCGTCCATCGATGATGTAAAAGCCCTGCGCGCGCTCGATCTGTACGGTGCCATTATCGGCAAAGCGTATTATACCAACGCCATTTCACTGGCGGAAGCGGTAGAGGTGGCAAAATGATCACAAAAAGAATTATTCCCTGCCTGGACGTGCGGAACGGTCAGGTCGTTAAAGGGGTCAATTTCGAGGGTTTGCGCAATATTTCCTCGCCGGTGGAACTGGCAAAGTATTACAGTGAATGCGGCGCGGATGAACTGGTGTTTTACGATATCACCGCTTCCAGCGACGGACGGAAACTGTTTACCGATATTCTTTGCGAAACGGCGAAAAACGTTTTCATTCCGCTGACGGTGGGCGGCGGTATCAACACGGTGGATGATTTTGACCGCGTGCTGAAATGCGGTGCCGATAAGGTCAGCGTCAATTCGGGCGCGATACGGGACCCCGATCTGATCGGGAAAGCTGCCAAACGTTACGGTGACCAGTGCGTTGTGCTGTCGGTCGACGTCAAACGGGTGGACGGTGTGTTCCGTGTTTTTGCCAAAGGCGGCAGGGAGAATACCGGTCTGGAAGCCATTGAGTGGATCAAACGCGGCGTGGCGAACGGCGCGGGGGAGATCGTGCTGAATTCCATCGATACCGACGGGGTCAAGCAGGGATTTGACCTTGAAATGCTGGAACAGGTGTGTAACGCGGTCAACGTGCCGGTCATCGCTTCGGGCGGCGCCGGAAAGATCGGCGATTTCATCACGCTGTTTCAAACGCTTCCGCGGGTGGATGCCGGGCTTGCCGCTTCGATCTTCCACTTCGGCGAGGTCAAAATTTCCGACCTGAAACTTGAAATGAAGAAAAACGGGATTCCCGCCCGTATATAAGGAGAATGTATCATGATCAATATGGATGAACTGAAATTTGACGCGAATGGACTGATCCCCGCTATTGTGGTCGATGCCGTTTCCAAAAAGGTGCTGACGCTGGCATACATGAACAGGGAAAGTCTTGCCGTTTCCATGGAAAAGGAACTGACCTGCTTTTGGAGCCGTTCCAGGGGCGAACTGTGGCTAAAAGGCGAAACCAGCGGCAACTATCAGCATATCGTTTCCATTACCGCCGATTGCGATAAGGACGCGCTGGTCGTCATGGTCGAACCGGACGGCCCAGCCTGCCATACCGGCACGACTTCCTGCTTTACCAATGAAGTTTTCCAAAGTGCCGAGCGGCAGGAGTTTTCGTACGAAGGTCTGTTCGAACTGATCCGCGGCAGAAAAACCGAGAAAAAAGAGGGGTCGTATACCACCTATCTGTTTGATAAGGGACTGGATAAGATCCTGAAAAAAGTCGGCGAGGAATCGACCGAGGTCATCATCGCCGCCAAGGCGGAGGATAAAAAGGAAACGGTCTACGAAATCGCCGATCTGGGGTATCACGTCATGGTACTGATGATCGAAGCCGGCATTTCGCTGGAAGATATCCATAAGGAACTGGCTTCCCGTCACGTTATCGACAAAAAGGTGAAACAGGAGAAAATGACCTGATGGAACTGAAAGATTTTCACGTTCACACGAATTTCAGCGACGGGAAAAACACGCCCGAAGAGGTCGTGCTTGCCGCCATTGAAAAGGGCATGACCACGATCGGCTTTTCCGACCACGGCTATACCGATTTTGACGAAAGTTACTGCATTAAAAAGGATCGGCTGGACGCTTATTCCGACGAAATCGCGGCGTTAAAGGAAAAATACCGCCGTCAGATCACGGTGCTTTGCGGTATCGAGCAGGACTATTATTCCACCACCCCGACCGATCGGTACGATTATGTGATCGGATCGGTCCATTATTTCAAATGCGGCGAAAAATATATCCCCGTGGACGAAAGCGCCGACGTTTTGGCAAATACCGCCCGGCAGTATTTTGACGGCGATTTTTACGCCATGGCGGAAACGTATTTCCGCACGGTGGGGGACGTGGTGCAAAAGACGAACTGCACGCTGATCGGGCATTTTGATCTGATTACCAAGTTTATCGAGCGTGCGCCGCAGTTCGACACGGCGAATCCGCGTTATGTCGCCGCGTGGAAAGCGGCGGCGGACAAACTGCTGGCGACCGGCGTTCCGTTCGAGATCAACACCGGCGCGATCTCACGCGGTTACCGCACAACGCCCTACCCGTCGGAACCGATCCGGGAATATCTTGCCGAACACGGCGCGAAGTTTATTCTGTCGAGCGACAGCCACCGTGCCGACACGCTCTGCTTCGGGTTTGAAAACTTATAATAAAACACAGCAGACGGTACGGAAAATAAAACCGAATCATTGCGCGGTAAGAATAAAATGCGTAGGGGCGGATGCCCACATCCGCCCGAAATGAAGCGAATAATCGCAATAAAAACCAAAGGCGGAAAATAGTTGTAAATTTTGGAAAATAATGCTATAATACGGTAAAATCAAGTGTGAATCGAGGTCATCTCATGAAAAAACTGTGTTCCTTATTATTATGTCTGGCGCTGTTGTGCGCTGTACTGCCGCCGGGGGCATTGACTGTCAGTGCGGAAATCATTAAGTATTATTATTCGATATCAAACGGTGGAGCGACTATTTTCGATTGTAATGAAAATATCATCAGGGGTGATATTATTCTTCCTTCTACTTTGGGCGGCTATCCGGTAACGAATATCGGCGATTTTGCGTTTCAAGATTGCACGGGACTGACAAGAATCACGATCCCAGACGGTGTGACGAGTATCGGCGATTATGCATTTTGTCGGGATTATATGTTGGTCGGCATTACGCTTCCGGACAGCGTGACGAGTGTTGGCGCTTATGCGTTTGGAGGTTGCACGGGACTGACCAGCGTCACGCTTCCGGACAGTGTGATGAGTATCGGCTGGGGAGCGTTTGGGAAATGCACGGGACTGACCAGCGTCACAATCCCAGCCAGCGTGACGGGAATTAGCACAGATACGTTTTATGAGTGCACGGGACTAAGTCGGATCGTAGCCAT
>JAZRWX010000024.1:0-2860 GCA_045599905.1 Acutalibacteraceae bacterium | reverse complement strand
TGGAAGAAATTCCGGGTGAAGAGGCATTCCCGGCGTATCTGGAATCGGTGATCGCCGGTTTTTACGAACGCGCGGGCAAGGTCAAACTGCGTAACGGCAAGGTCGCCTCGGTCACGATCGGCGGTACCGTTTCGCCGGCAGGCGGCAACTTTGAAGAGCCGGTCACGCAGGCGACGTTAAAGGTCGTCGGTGCTTTCCACGGCCTTTCGCGTGAACGTTCGGACGCGCGTAAATACCCCTCCATCCATCCGTTGGAGTCCTGGTCGAAATATGAAGGCATCGTTCCGATGAACGAGGTCGAAACCGCACGTTCCATTCTGATCAAAAGTACCGAGATCAATCAGATGATGATGGTCGTCGGTGAGGAAGGAACCTCTTCGGAAGACTTCATTCTGTATCAGAAAGGTGAACTGCTGGACGCGGTATATTTACAGCAGAACACCTTTGACCCGATCGACGAAGCGTGCGAAACCGAGCGGCAGATTCACGTATTCGGTGTAATGTACGATATTCTGATGCGGCGTTATAAACTCGAAACCAAACGTGAGATCCGCGCGTTTTTCAATCAGTTAAGACAGGAATTGCTGGACTGGCATACCATTCCGTATAACACCCCTGAATTTGAAGCACAGGAAAAGGTCATCAAGGATTTCTATCTGGCCAGGGCGGTAAATTAAGGAGACTACGATATGCAGAAAGTTTATACGAAAATTGAATCCATCGTCGGCAACGTCGTAGTGGTTCGTGCGGAAGGCGTTCGCAACGGTGATCTGGCGATGGTCGGAAAAAGTTTCGCCAACGTCATCAAACTGGATAACGATCTTGTTTATTTGCAGGTCTTTGCGGGAACACAGGGCGTCAGCACGACCGACTCGGTCCGTTTTTTGGGAAAACCGATGATGGTTTCCTATTCCGACCATCTTCTGGGAAGAGTTTTCAACGGTGCCGGTGTCCCGAAAGATAACGGCCCCGCGCTGACCGAAAACATGGTGCCCATCGGCGGCCCGTCGGTCAACCCCGCAAAAAGAATCGTGCCGAGAAAAATGATCCGCACGGGAATCCCCATGATCGATCTGTTCAACACGCTGGTGGAAAGCCAGAAACTGCCGATTTTTTCGGCGTCGGGCGAACCCTATAACGAACTGCTTGCCCGCATTGCCATGCAGGCGGAGGTCGACGTGATCGTGCTGGGCGGCATGGGTCTGAAATATGACGATTATCTGTTCTTCCGCGATACCCTTGAAAAGGGCGGCGCCATGGGGCATACGGTCATGTTCATCCACACCGCGTCCGACCCGACGGTCGAATGTACGCTGGTGCCGGATATGTCGCTGGCTGTGGCGGAAAACTTCGCGCTGGACGGCAAACGGGTACTGGTCTTGCTGACCGATATGACCAACTTTGCCGACGCGCAGAAAGAAACCGCCATTACAATGGAACAGGTTCCGTCCAACCGCGGCTACCCCGGCGATCTTTACAGCTGTCTGGCGGCACGTTATGAAAAGGCGGTCGATTTTGACGGCTCCGGCTCTATCACAATTTTAAGTGTCACCACCATGCCGGGTGATGACGTTACCCATCCCGTCCCCGACAATACCGGTTATATCACCGAGGGACAGTATTATCTGAAAAACGGCAGGATCGAACCGTTCGGTTCGCTTTCCCGTCTGAAACAGAACGTCAACGGTAAAACACGCAGCGATCACCGCGCTTTGATGGACGGTATGATCAAACTGTACAGTGCGTACACCGAAAGTCTGGAAAAGAAATCCATGGGCTTCCTCATGAGTGAATGGGACGAAAAACTGCTGAAATACGGCAGACTTTTCGAAGAAAAACTGATGGATCTCAGCTTGAACATCCCCTTGGAAGAAGCACTCGACACCGGTTGGGAGATCCTTGCCGATTGTTTCGAGCCGAATGAAACGGGACTGAAAACCAATCTGATCCAGGAAAGATGGCCGAAAAAATTATAATAATGGATGGAATAAAATATGGCATCTGTTAAAATGACGAAAAACGAGCTCAAAACGCAAAAGGACAGATTAAAGCGGTTTGAGCGCTATCTTCCGACTCTGCAATTGAAAAAACAGCAGCTGCAAACCGTCATCATGCAGGTCAACGCCGATCTTGAAAGCAAGGAAAAGGAACTGGAACGGTTGGTGAACGGTCTGGATGACTGGGTGGCGGTCTTTGCGGAAAATACCATTTTCGACGCGGATCGGAAAATTGAAAATATGGTCAAACCCGAAAGTGTCGTCTGCGGCGAGGATAATATCGCCGGTGTCACAGTCCCCGTTTTCCGGGAACTGGTCTTCAAAGATATCACGTACGACGTTGCCGATTATCCGCTGTGGGTGGATGAGGCACTGATCCGTTTGAGGGATATTGCGCGGCTGAATATGCTTTTGGAAACCCTGCGCAAGCAGGTCGAACTGCTGGGCATGGAATTACGCATGACCTCTCAGCGTGTCAACCTCTTTGAAAAGGTGAAGATCCCCGAAACCAAAGAAAACATCCGCGTCATCGGAATTTCTTTGGGCGACCAGCAGACCAGCGCGGTCGTGCGCGGAAAAATCGCCAAGAAAAAGCGAGAGGGGGCAAGCGCATGATCGAAAAAATGAAACATGTTTTGATCGTTTCACGCGAATCGCACAAGCGGGAACTTCTCGACACACTGCGTGATCTCGGAATCCTGCACCTTTCCGAAAAAGAAAGCGCCGACGAAGGGCTTCTTGAACGCTTTTCAACCATTTCCAGACTGTTGCTGGAACTGAAAGATTATCTGCCGGACGGGGAACAGGACGCTCAACTGCTGTCTGATCGGGAATTTAACGCACTGTATGAAAAAACGGTAGCG